>SIAG01000003.1 GCA_009691925.1 Planctomycetaceae bacterium | reverse complement strand
TGGGGGCGTGAAAAAATCGCTCGAGATCGCCCGTCTTCTGGCGGAGGTGCTCGGGCCTTCGTCCGGGGACGGCGCCGCCGTTGCCCCGGCGGATGCGCGTCCGGAATCGCCGCAGCTTCGGCAACGTGCCCCGGCTGAAGAGGTGCCGGGCGAGGATCCACAGGAATACGCATGACCACACCGAACCGGCAGCAGCCCAATCGTCAGCAACTCGTTGCCAAGCTCCACAAGGCGCTGCGCGCCACCTACAAGCCGGTCGATCCGGACATCCAATCCCCGCTTCTCGACCAGGTGCTCTACGCCTGCTGCCTCGAGAATGCCCCGTATGACGTGGCTGAGGTTGCCTACAAGCGGCTCGGCGAGACCTACTTTGACCTCAACGAAGTCCGCGTCACAACGGTGGCCGAGCTCGCCGAGACCCTCCACGATCTGCCCGATCCAGCCCGGGCCGCCCTCGCCCTCCGCCGCGTGCTCCAGGGGGTGTTCGAGTCGACCTACAGCTTCTCGCTCGACAACGCCAAGAAGCATTCGATCGCGCACGGCATGAAGACGCTCGAGCACATCCATGGCATCCCGCCGTTCGTCGTGGCGTTTATTGGTTCGACGGCCCTCGGTGGCCACTTCATTCCTGTCGATCTGGGGGCGATGCAGGGTTTGCTTCTCACCGGCGTGATGTCGCAGGAGGAGTATGACGCGGCGAAGTGCCCCGGGCTCGATCGTTTTATCCCGAAGAAGGCCGGGTTGGAGTTCGGATCGTTGCTCCACCAGTTCGGCGTCGAGGTCCTGACGAACCTCCACGGCGCTTCGGTCAAAAAGATCTTGCAGGGAGTCAATCCCGAAGCCAAGCGGATGCCGAAGCGCGGCGAACTGCTCCCCCTTCCGGTGCCCCCGCCCCCCGCGGCGGGCAAGGACGCCCAAAAGGCTGCCGAGGCAGCCCGCACCGCGGCCGAGGAGCACCGCCCCGCGGGTCCCCAAGCCGCTGCCCGTCCTGCCGGGAAGACACCACTTCCCCCCCCCGGCTCGGGTCCGAAACGGGCGGCCGACGGGAGCGTCGTCGCCGGGTCGAAGCCCGGCCCGAAGCCGTTTGTCGTCAAGCCCAACGTCGGACGACCGGTCCCGGTCAAACCAGCCGAGCCGGAGGAGCTTGCCCCGCCAGCGGCCAAGAAGGCCGATGTGGCCAAGAAGGCCGATGTGGCCAAGAAGGCCGATGTGGCCAAGAAGGCCGATGTGGCCAAGAAAGCCGATGTGGCCAAGAAGGCCGATGTGGCCAAGAAGGCCGATGTGGCCAAGAAGCCTACCGCCGGCAAACTGCCGGTGCCGCCGAAGGGGGCCGCTGACAAGGGGGCCGCTGACAAGGGGGCCGCTGACAAGGGGGCCGCTGACAAGGGGGCCGCTGACAAGGGGGCCGCTGACAAGGGGGCAACGAAGAAGCCGGTGACGGCCGACAAGCCGGCGTCCGCGGAGAGCCACAAGTCGTCCGACAAGGGGGCCTCCGCGGCGAAGGACAAGGGGGCCAAGCCCCCGGCTGACCGCGCCCCGTCCGAGGATCGGCACTCCGATGACCTGACGCGCCGCAAGCCGCGGTAGCACGCTGTGGATAATGTGATCCGCCGCAAGATGCGGCGTCAAAACCTCACCGACGACCAGACGCGGATCGATCCCCGAGATACCCCTCCAGCCAACGGAGCAGCGCGTGGCCGGCCATTCCCACTGGGCAAATATTTCCCGCAAGAAGTCGCTCATTGATGCGAAGCGGGGCAAGCTGTGGAGCAAACTGGCGAAGGCGATCATCGTGGCAGCCAAGCATGGTGGGCCCGATCCCGACGCCAATCTCCGTCTCCGGTATGCGATCGATGCCGCGAAGGCGGTGAGCATGCCCAAGGAGAACATCCAGCGGGCGATCCGCACCGGCACCGGTGAGCTCAAGGGGGGCGATCTCGAGGAGTCGCTGTACGAGGGGTATGCCGCCGGAGGGGTCGCGGTCCTCTGCGAGATCCTCACCGACAACAAGAACCGCACGGCACCGGAGATCCGCAAGATCTTCGAGATGTGCGGTGGCAAGCTTGGGGCCACTGGGTGCGTCGCCTACCTCTTCCTGCGGAAGGGGGCCGTGCGTCTGCCGCTGGCCTCGTGTTCCGAGGATCGATTGATGGAGTTGGCGATCGAGGCCGGGGCCGACGACGTGAAGCCCGCCGGGGACCGCTGGGAGGTGATCTGCGAGCCGTCCGCGATGGTCGACGTGATCGCGGCGATCCAGGGGGCCGGGATGACGATCGAGTCGAACGAGATCGTCCGCATCCCCACCAACTCGGTCGATGTCGACGATGTCGACACGGCCCGTCGTGTCCTCCACCTCATGGAACGGCTCGACGATCACGACGACGTCCAGAGCGTGGCGGCGAACTTCAACATCCCCGACGAGGCGATGGCCCAACTGGGGTGAGCCCGCGGGGGGTTATTCGAGCGCCGCAGCCGCCGCGGCTGCCCCCGGCTCCTCGCCGTGCTCCACCTGCGGCCAGTAGGTGTCGAAGTCGAACTGCGGGCTGTTGTCGAGGTCGTGGCATTCGAGACAGTTGTTCATAACCTGCTGCTTTGCCTGCGGCGTGTCGAGGGCGAGATGGAGCTCGGCCCGGAGCCGCTCCCGGTCGGCGGCAGGAACGCGAACCTGCCCCCTTTCGGCCGAGGCGTGGGCGGCGGCGGGCCCGTGGCAGTTCTCGCACCCCTGGTGGGCGAGCTGTGGCGTGGCCTTGACCCCCATGAATCCCCCCTCATAGGGCTGGAACTTCTGAGGGTCCCAGCCGACGACGTGGCAGGAGAGGCACTCGGGGTCGCCGTCGCGGCGGGGTGTCTGGGTTTCCAGGGTGGTCAGCGCCTCGGCGTGCCCCGAGTTCGTCCACACCTCGAACGACGACGTGTGGCATTCGGCACAGCTGGCGCTGCCGGCGAACCGGCGGCCGGTCGGGTGGCGGCCGGGGGTGAGCCCGAGGCCCGTCAGCCCCAGCGTCTCCAGCTGCGCTTGGTAGCCGGCCAGGAGCCGGATCATCTCCTCGGCCTCTCCCCAGCGAGCATCGAGCGGCACACGCTGGGAGCGGATCGGCTGAGCGGCATCGTCGAACAGGCCGATGACGACGGCGAACATCCCCTTGTGGCCGAGCTCAAGGAGATGGCGGTCGACCGGGGGTTTGCCGGCGGCCCGGTGCGAGGGGAGCTTTTCCGGTTGGGCGGGGGGCTCCTCGGCACCCCCCGCAGTGACTACGAAGTCAAACTGCGGATAGCGGGCCGCGAGTTTCTTCGTTTCCTCCGGGGTGGCAAAGGCGAGGAGCACCTGATGGTCGCAGCCCGCCCGGGCGAGGGCCGCGGCCGGTTCGACGAGCGCCTCGGCGGCCGGCTTGGTGGCGATCAGGTCGTTGCGGATCTCGGCCAGTTCGGCGTCCCCCAAAACGGCAGTGATGCCGATCTTCAGCCCTCCGGCCTCGACGACCCGGTGGAGCGGCGTGATCCCCGAATCGAATCCGATCAGTCCGACATTAGCGCAAACGAACGGCGTCGGCTTGTCGCCAACCGCCGAAACCGCAGCCACGACCTCTTCAGCGGGGAGGCGGAGATCCTTGGGGCCGAAGCCAACGGCGGCGTACTGCATCGCCTTGAGGCCGTCGACGATCGAGCCAAATTTGATCTCCGTCTGCCGGCCGAACCGGTTGACCTGATCACCGAGATCGAGCGCTACCACCGGCCATTCCGCTGCAGCCAACGCCCCGAGGAAGTTGCGCCGTCGGCTCAAGCCCCCCTTCTGGTTCTCCTTGCCGGTGCACCCGCACGGCTCGATGTAGCCGTCGAGCTCACCGGTGAACACGAGGACGGCCTTCGGCTTCGACCAGCCCTGAAAGACCTCGCCGTTGCGCTTTTGGAACGTCGCGGCCGTCTCGTCGCTGACCCCCGCTCCCCGTGACGGCGCGGCGGGAGCCTCATTCGCGGCGGCCGAGGGTGCCAACAGGGGCAGCAGACCCCCGCCGACGAGCCCTGCGAGGATCGTGGCGGCTCCGCGTCGACCGGCCCATGCGGCCATCCGGGCAAGGGGGAGGAGAGGACGGTGGCACCACGGGCGGACGGGGCTGGACATGGCATCGATTCCGGCGGCTGGGGGCTGCGGGGACACCGGGCGCCGTGATCGTCACGGGCCGACGGCGACACTCACGGGGATGGTCATCGTGGGGGAGTCGGGATGCCCCGTGTCGAGCACGATCCGGCCGGCCGGTGCCTGGCTCGATCCGAGGTGGTTACAGGGGGCACTCCCGGCGGGGATCGTGATCGTGAGGGGGAACCTCACGACCGCGCCGCTCCCCACGGGCTTGCCCTCGCCGACCGCCACCTGCATCGAGGCAGGAACTACGTCACGGACCACCGGGTGGACTGCGTCACGGTGGGCCCCCTTGGCCGTGATGAACACCTGCGTGTTCTTCCCGGTGCGCCCGGAAATGGTGCCGAGCTGGAGGACCTGGCGGGAGGAATCCCATCCCTGGCCCGCCAAGGCAAGGTCACCCGCCACGGTTCCCTCGACGGTCAACTCCGCCCGCACGATCTCGGGGATGAACAGATCGATCTGGATCGTTTTGCGGAGGGGTCCGATGGGGACGCCGGCGAGGATCTCGACGTTGAGGAGAATGCCCCCCGTCGCGCCGCGCTCCCTGGCGACCTCCTCGGCGGACAGGGGGGTCGTTGTAAACGACACAAACTGGGAGGTTTCGGAGTCTGGGGTGGTGACCTCCTTAACCGTCGGCGGCTCCTTGCCATAGGTGTAGATCCGCGACGAAGCCTTGACGCCCCCCTGGCTCGGAATCGACGTCAGGACGATCGATTTCGGCTCCGCCTTCCAGACCGGCACCACGAACCCCTCGACGACGAAGACGATCTCGGGGCGGCGGGGATCGTTGGTGAAAACGGTCGCCTGCTGTCTGAAGGCCCCTCCGGTCTTCCCCCGCCACTTCAGACGCAATTCCGCCACCCCCCCTGGCGGGAGCAGCTTCTCGGCGTCGGTTTCGCCCCCCTCGACAGCCTCGAAGTCGCTCACGGTGCAGCTGCACGAGGTGGCGCCACGAGTGATCTTGAGGGGCGCATCGCCGGCGTTGCGGATGACGAACTTGTGCGTCTCCTCGGCCCCTTCGGCCATCGTGCCGAAGGCATACTGGGTCGACTGGGCATCGACCCTAGGCACGGCGATCCCCTCCTGAATCTGCAGGCCGGCCGGGTCGAACTCCCCGAGACGCCAGGGGCGCATCGAGGCCCGCGCGAGTGGGTTCCCCACGCCGACGAGCCCCCCGACCGCCACGGCCACCGCCACGACGCTCCAGGAACCGGGTGCTCGCACGCCCATTGCTCGTCCGCCAGTCGGCGGCCTCCATCCCGGGGCCGGTCGCCGCAACGGCCGTTTTGCCGCCCCGCCGGTCCTGGGGAAAAATTGTACGCCGCAGGCTCCGTTCCGCGTAGGCAAGGAGCTTTACAACCGGTTTCGGGTCCGCCGAGGGACGGCGTCAGTACGACCGCGCCAGCACGCTGCGGCGGCTCACCAGTTGCCCGGTGATCACGCACGTCCCCGGCTCATCGTCCCCGTCCATCGGCACGCAACGGACGGTGACCTTGAGCGGATCGAGGGCTTCGGTGACCGCCGGGTCGTCGGCGACATGGACGTGGGCAAAGCCCCCCTTCGCGCCCCCTTTCGCTTCCCCCTTCCCCTCCCCGTCGGCCCCGAAGAACTCCCGCAGGGCCTCGAGCGATTCGAGGCGGACGCTGCGACGGTCGCGGAACTCCCGCGCCCGATCGAAGAGCCCCTGCTGGATCTCGCCGAGAAAGTCTGCCGCCGTGGCGGCGAAGCGGTCGATCGGCACGCTCGTCCGCTCCTTCGGGCCGCGGTCGCGCCGCATGACGCTCACCGTCCCGGCGGCGAGGTCGCGCGGGCCGATCTCGACGCGCAGCGGCACCCCCTGTTTGACATGCTGCCAAGTCTTCTCGCCGCCGCGGATCTCCCGGACGTCGGTCCGGACACGGATCGGTTCCCCGCCGTAGCGGGCCGCGGCGAGGTCGGACTCGATCCGCCGGCAGGCGGCCAGCACCGCCTCCTTCTCCTCCGGAGTGCGGTGAATAGGGAGGAGAAAGACGTGGGTCGGGGCGATCCTCGGCGGGAGCACGAGGCCGTCGTCGTCGGAATGGGTCATGATCACCGCGCCGATCAGCCGCGTGGAGACCCCCCACGAGGTCGTCCAGCAGTACTCCTCGGTGCCGGACGGACCGGCGAACTTGATCTCCTGGGCGTGGGCGAAGTTCTGCCCGAGGAAGTGCGACGTGCCGGCCTGAAGTGCCTTGCCGTCTTGCATCATCGCCTCGATCGAGTAGGTGTCGACGGCCCCGGGAAAGCGCTCCGCGGAGGGCTTGGGGCCGCGGATCACCGGCATGGCGAGATCGCGTTCGGCGAAGGTGGCGTAAACGTCGAGCATCCGCAGCGTCTCCTCGACCGCCTCGGTGCTCGTCGCGTGCGCGGTGTGCCCCTCCTGCCAGAGAAATTCGGTCGTGCGGAGGAAGACGCGCGGGCGCATCTCCCAGCGGACGACGTTGGCCCACTGGTTGATCAGCAGCGGCAGATCCCGCCACGACTGCACCCAGCGGGCGAACATCGCCCCGATGATCGTTTCGCTCGTCGGCCTGACGATGAGGGGCTCCTCGAGCTTGCCGGTCGGAATCAGCTTCCCCTCCGGCGAGAGTTCGAGGCGGTGGTGCGTGACGACGGCGCATTCCTTGGCGAAGCCCTCGACGTGTTTCGCCTCCTTCTCGAGATACGACAGCGGGATGAAGAGCGGGAAGTAGGCGTTCTGGTGGCCGGTCTCCTTGAACATCCGATCGAGGATCGCCTGCATCCGCTCCCACATCGCGTAGCCGAGCGGCTTGATGACCATGCATCCGCGGACCGGCGACTGCTCGGCGAGATCGGCCGCCTTGACGACCTGCTGATACCACTCCGGGTAGTCCTCGGCGCGGGTGGGGGAAATTGCGTGGTCGGCCATGGGGGACTCCGGGCGGGGCTGTCGAAGGGGAACGGGCGTGAGGGGGCGGAAAGCGGGGCCATCGGGGGGAACGGCGGCGGCGGGATTGTAGTCGCTGCGCCGGTTTTCCGCGGAGGCGGCGGCACGGCCGCCCGGCGCCTGATAAAATAGTGTTGTTTTCCGCTTCTTCCGCCAACCCCACTCCGGATCCCGCATGTCGCCTGCCGATTCCCCGAACCGTGCGGGCCGCCCCCCGTCCCAGCGACGACGGGTCACGGAGCTGGCGCCGCAGACCGCGGTCGACCAGGTGTTCCTCGCCACCCACAAGCAGCTCCGGCCGAACCGCAACGGCCAGCTCTATCTCCAAGTCGAGCTCGCCGACCGAAGCGGATCGATCACCGGCAGAATGTGGAACGCCTCGGATGTCGAGTTCGAGGCCTTCGACGACGGGGACTACGTCCGGGTCGAGGGAATGACTCAGCTCTATTCGGGGAATCTCCAGCTCATCATCCAGGGGATCGGGCGGATCGATCCGCGCGTCGTCGATGAGTCGGAGTTCCAGGTCCTCTCGGCGGCCGACGTTGTCCGGCTGCGGGGGGAGCTGGCAGCGCTCCTGGCGACGATCCCGCCGGGGCAGCTCCGGGAGCTCGCCGACGAAGTGCTCGCCGACGGGGCCCTGATGACGGTCTTCTGCCGCTGCCCGGCCGGGGTCAAGCACCACCACGCCCACGCTGGCGGGCTCCTCGAGCATGTCGTCAATCTCCTCCGGCTCGCCGACCGGGTCGCCCCGCTCTATCCGGCGATCGATCGCGACCTCCTCCTCGTCGGGGTCCTGTTCCACGATCTGGGAAAGACGCTCGAGCTGGAGAGCGAGAACGGCTTCTCCTACACCGACGTCGGGCAGCTCCTCGGGCATGTCCTCCTCGGGCTGGAGCAGCTCGAGGTGAAGATCGCCGGGGTCGAGGCCCGCACCGGCAAGCCGTTCGATACCGATCTGGCCGTGCGGATCAAGCACATGGTGGCGAGTCATCATGGGCAATACGAATACGGGGCCCCGAAGCTCCCTATGACCCTCGAGGCCCTCGCCCTCCACCACCTCGATCACATGGACGCGCGGCTCGCCGGCGTGCTCCAGCTCCTCCAGAACGAAGCGGCGATCGACGGCGGTTGGACCCAGTACCAGCAGTCGCTCGGGCGGAAGTTCTTCCGCGGGCGCGGTTGATTCCCGGCCCCTGGGCGCGGTTCCCGACCAAACTTGGAGGCCACCGATGGCGCGCGATGAGCAGGAACGATCGTCCGACGGCCGCCGCGGCAAGCGCGAGGTGGGCCGGACGGCCCCCGGGGCACCGGCGGGAAGCAAGCCCGAGGGGGGGCGCGACGAGGTCATCGGGGTTTTCCGCCGCGTCGCCGGAGGCTACGGCTTCGTCCATCCGCTCACGGCCGCCGCGGGGAGCCGGGAGGGGGATGTCCATATCGCCCAGTCGGCCTGTCTCGATGCGGTCAGCGGCGACACCGTCCGGGTCCGGCTCTCGCGGGGGCGTGATTTCCGCCGCCCCGGTCTGTCGGGCGAGATCGTCGAGGTGGTTAGCCGGGCGAAGACCAGGTTCGTCGGCAGTTTTTTCGTCGCCGCCAATTCGGGCTGGGTGCAGATCGACGGCACGTCGTTCCCGCGGCCGGTGTCGGTCGGCGATCCCGGGGCCAAGTCGGTCCGCGAGGATGACAAGGTCGTCGTCGAGATCGTCCGCTTTCCCACCCATCTGCGGGACGGCGAAGGGGTGATCATCGAGGTCCTCGGGCAGGCTGCGGAGCCGGGGGTCGACACCCGTTCGATCATCCACGAGTTCGGTCTCCCCGGGCCGTTCTCCGACGAAGTCCTCGACGCCGCCCGGGCCGAGGCGGCACGGTTCACCGAGGCGGTCCCGGCCGATCGACGGGATCTCACGGCGCGGACGATCATCACGATTGATCCGGTCGATGCCCGCGACTTCGACGACGCGATTTCGCTCGAGCGTCTGGAGCGAGATCACTGGCTCCTCGGGGTCCACATCGCCGACGTTGCCCACTTCGTGCCGGAGGGGGCGCCGGTCGACCAGGAGGCGCTGGCCCGTGGCACGAGCGTCTATCTCCCCGACCGGGTGATCCCGATGCTCCCGGAGATCGTCTCCAACAACCTCGCCAGCCTCCAGCCGGGGCGAGTGCGTTATGCGCGGACCTGCTGGATCGAGTTCAGCGCCGACGGGATCCCCGTCCACACCGACGTCGAACGGACGGCGATCCGCAGCTGTCGCCGGTTCACGTACGAAGAGGTCGATCAGTTCCTCGCCGACCCGGGCACGCCCGAGGTCGAGATGACCGGCGAGGTCCGCACGCTCCTGGGGCGGATGCGCGATCTGTCCCGCATGCTGCGGGCCCGGCGGAAAAACCGTGGGGCCCTCGAGCTCGACATGCCGGAGGTGAAGGTCGACCTCGACCGCGACGGGCGGGTGGCCGGCGCCCATGTCGTCGCCAACACCGAGAGCCATCAGATCATCGAGGAGTTCATGCTCTCGGCGAATGAGGCCGTCGCCGAGCGCCTCTCGGCGGCCGGGGCGGGGTTCCTGCGCCGCATCCATGCCCCCCCCGATCCGCGCAAGCTCCGCCAGTTGACGGAGTTCGTCTCGGAGTTGGGTTTCGAGGTCGACACACTCGAGAGCCGGTTCGAACTCCAGCGTCTCCTCGGTTTGACCCGCGGTCGTCCCGAGGAGCATGCCGTCCACTTCGCCGTGCTGCGGAGCCTCGCCCGGGCCGTCTACGGGCCTCAGCCGGAGGGGCACTACGCGTTGGCCAGCGACTGCTACTGCCATTTCACTTCGCCGATCCGCCGCTATCCCGATCTCGTCGTCCACCGGGCCCTCGACCGCCTCGCCCGCGGAGCCCGGGCGCCCCACGACGGCCTCGTCGAACTCGGGCTCCAGTGCTCGACCCTCGAACGCCGTGCCGAGGCCGCCGAGCGGGAGCTGGTGAAGCTCAAGCTCCTCCTCTTCCTCTCCTCGAGGATCGGCACCGAGATGGAGGCGGTCGTCACAGGGGTCGAGCCGTTCGGCCTCTTTCTCCAGGGGCTCGAGCTCCCCGCCGAGGGGCTCCTGACGCTCGCCGAGCTCCCCGCCGACAGCTACCGCTTCGATCGGGCCAGCCACTCCCTCGCCGGACGGCGTCCGGGACAGTCATGGCGCCTCGGCGACCGCGTCCGGGTGGCGGTCAAAAAGGTCGACCTCGACCGGCGCTCACTCGAGTTTCGGTTTGTGGGCGAACGGGGGAAGGCCCCGCCCGGTCTCCGTGCCGCCCGCCACGTGAAGGGATCGCGGCACGCCCGCAAGCCCGACGGCAAGGGGAAGGCGAAGGACCGGAAGGCCGGGGGGCGGCGCGGCCGCTGACGCCACGCGCCTCCGCCGGCCGAGATGGCCGGCGCGTGGCGGGATCGGCGCGGGCCCCTACAATCGGCGCTATGATGCCCGGTTCAGCAACCCAGCCCAGAGAAGGAACGAGTCTGTGAGCGATTCGGTGACGCCCCCCCTGCCCCGACCCACCAGCCTCCGCGAGACCCCGCTGGGCCAGTGGCATGCGGCCCATGGTGGCCGGATGGTCGACTTCGCCGGTTGGACCATGCCGGTCCAGTACGCCTCGATCGTCGACGAGCACCTCGCCACCCGGTCGTCGGTCGGCCTGTTCGACGTCTCGCACATGGGTCGGTTGTCGGTGACTGGCCCCGGCGCCCTCGACTGGCTGGAGTCGATGCTGACGCGGAAGGTGGCCGGGATCGTGCCGGGGCAGTTTCGCTACACGCTGGTCACCGCCGATGCCCCCGCCCCTGTGGTGATCCTCGATGACGCGTTGGTGAGCCGCGACAGCGATGCCGCCGACGGCACGCCGCGGATGGGGTTGGTCATCAACGCCGGCAATCGGGAACGGGTCGTGGCATGGCTGCGGTCTCGGCTGCCCGCCACCGGCGTCGACCTGGTCGACCACACCCTCGACACTGCGATGATCGCCGTTCAGGGGCCAAAGGGGGTCGATCTCGTCGCCGGGCTCTCGTCCGAGGGGGATGGAACGCGGATCCTGGCCCTGGGGAACTATCGGGGGACGACGGCCACGGTGGCCGGGCATGCCGCAGCCGTCAGCCGCACCGGTTACACCGGCGAGGACGGCGTCGAGGTAACGGTGGCGGCGGTCGATGCGGTGGCCGTCTGGGAGGCGATCCTCGCCGCGGCGGTGCCGCTCGGGGGACGCTCGTGCGGACTCGGGGCCCGCGACACCCTCCGCCTCGAGGCGGGGATGCCGCTCTACGGCCACGAGCTCCACGCCGACAGCGATCCTTTTGCCCTCGGACTCGGTCTGGCGGTGAACCTCGAAGGGCGGACGTTCCCCGGGCGTGGAGCCCTCGCCGTGCTCAAGGCCGGGCAACCGGAACGGATCCGCATCGGGCTCGATCTCGGATCGAAGCGCTCGGCCCGCGAGGGGAACCCCGTGCTCGGCGGGGCCGGCGGGGAGATTGGGGTCGTGACCAGCGGCAGTTTTGCCCCCACGATCGGCCATGCCGTGGCGATGGCGCTGGTCGCCCCGGCGTTTGCCTCCGAGGGGACGGTCGTGGAGATCGCAATCCGGGATGCCCGCCAGCAGGCCCGCGTGGTCGGCTTGCCGTTCTATCGTCGGCCGCCGGGTGGTGGAAAACCGTCGGCCGCGGGATGATGGGCGAGAGTGACGATCCCGACCGACAAACGGAATGGTTCGATCAGACAGACAAACCAGAGGAGAGGCGTCGATGCTGAAGGACGTGCGATTTGCGAAGTCCCACGAATGGATCAGCCCCGTGGCCGGGGGTGTGGCAACGGTCGGGATCTCGGCCTATGCCGTCGAGGCCCTCACCGATCTGGTGTTCATGCAACTCCCGGCGGTCGGGCGAAAGGTGAAGGCAGGGGAGTCGATCGGTGAGATCGAGAGCGTCAAGGCCGTCAGCGACCTCTACGCCCCGGTGTCCGGCGAGATCGTCGAGGTCAATTCGACCCTCCCCGATCACCTCGAGACCCTCGGGCAGGATCCGTTCGGTGCCGGCTGGATCGTGAAGATCCGTCCGGATGACCCGGCCAACATCGACGCCCTCCTCGACCGGGCCGCCTACGAGGCGCTCATCGGCAGCCAACCGCACTGATGTTCCCTGTCAAGCCCGGCCTCTCCGATGGCGGCTCTGCAACCGGCGCCGCGCCGATCGTGGCGTGGTGGGATCCGCCGGCCGACGGGGCCACGAACATGGCGCTCGACGAGGCCTTGGCCTCTGAGGCGATCAGGCTCAATCGGGTGCTCGTGCGGATCTCTACCTGGTCGGAGCCGACGCTGTCGTTGGGGGCATTCCAGGCGATCGGAGAGGCGCGCGCTCTGGCCGCGCTGGAGGGTCTGCCGATGGTCCGCAGGCCGAGCGGCGGAGGCGCCATCCTCCACGGGAGTGATGTCACGCTCTCGGTCGCCGTGCCCCGGGCCCACCCTTGCGGAGGCTCGCCGCAGCGACTCTACGACACCGTCCACACGGCGCTCGTGGCCGAACTGGCGGCCCGCGGGATCGCGGCGGGCCTGTCGGCGGGGGAATCGACCGAGACCCGGCCGGGGGCGGGTACCCCGGCAGCCGTCGGGCAGCCTGGGGATAGGGCGTTGCTCTGCTTCGACCGGCGGGCGACCGGGGATGTCGTCGTGCCGGTGGCGGATGGTCGGGGGAACGCCGATGCGAAGGTTCTCGGCAGCGCCCAGCGGCGCCTGAGCGGTGCGGTTCTCCAGCACGGCAGTCTTCTCCTGGCGGCCAACCGGCTCGTCCCGGAGTCGGTCCGCCATCCGGGGCTCGACGACCTGCAGGCTCCGGGCGGGGCCTGTGCCGGCTGGGGGCCGGGCGGGATTGACCTTGTGCGGGGCTGGCTGACGAGGCTCGCCGCAGCCTTCGGGGAGGGGCTCGAGGAGCCGTCGGGGTGCTTCGCTCCCTCACCTTTAGCGGGGGTCGAGGAGGGGATGCTCCGTTTTCGGCAAGACAGTTGGAACGCCCGTCGCTAAGATGATGGGCAAATCTCGGGCTTGAAGAGAGCCAGCATTTTTTTCTCTCGACGAGTAAGTTTCTGTCTATTTTTCAGCGGCCTGTCGGTCCACGTGGGCCGGCGGGGGTGGTAGGGTCCGGTCTGGCGTGGGTGGAGACAGCCGCACCATGATCACGAAGCTGATCGTCGCCTCCGGCAAGAGTGCCGGTCGTTCGATCGCAATCAAAAAGAATACGCTTCTCATCGGCCGCGCCGAGGAGTGCGATGTCCGCCCGTTGAGCGACGACGTCAGCCGCCGTCATGCGGCGGTCCATGTTGGCCCTGCCGACGTTTGGGTCGAGGATCTGGGGAGCCGCAACGGCACGTTCGTCAACGGCGCCAAGATCACCGCGAAGACGAAGGTCGTGTCGGGGGATCTGATCCGGGTCGGGGCCCTCGAACTCACGGTCTCCTGTTCCGATCCGGTCGCCCCCGAGGGAGGGGATCAGGACGTATCGAAGTGGCTGATGGCGGACGATGCCCCCGCCGGCATGTTCGACACCACTCGGTCATTGCGGGCCACGGCCGACGGTCCTATCGGTACAGCGGCTCTGTCAACGGCCGAGGCCGATTCGAGCAGCATCCATGCCGCCGCGTCGGCGTCTGACAACGTGCACGGTTCGACGATCTCCGGGATTTCCGGGGATGCCCACTCGACGACCGTCTCCGGATCGGCGACTGCCAAGAACAGTGGCAGTTCCACAAAGGTCGGCCAGACCGTTGAGGAGACGAAGTCGGACAGCTCCGTGGCGATCGATGCCGTCAAGCAATCGCATTCCAAGCCCGGCTCGCTCCCCCCTTCCGCGCAGAAGGGGTCGGTCAACTCGCGTGATGCCGCCGCCGAGGCGCTGAAGAAGTTCTTCGGCAACCGGTGACGGCCATCCCACCCGAACCTCCGCTAGCGGGCTGTGGATAAAGTGCCAGTTCGACCCAACGACCCGGTCGCGAGTGCGCAGCACTCGAGAAAACCGGAGGTTTTCCAAATGGACTGATTCTCCCGGCTGCCCCGCAGCCGGTCCGGTCATGGATGACTTTTTCCACGGGCATTTTTGGTGAGGGTCGGGGGGGCGGTGCGGATGACGCGGGGGATGACGGTCGTCCCGGCGGAACAGTCTTCCCCGCCGGAATCTTTTCGCTCGATTCCCTGACCTGCGCCGTCGGAGGCGGGAATACTTCCGGCAGAGTTTCACCAGCCGTCGCAGTCCCCCGTCGAGGAGATCTGTTTATGCCCGCCGCCATCGTCGCCGATCGCCCGAGCCGCACCTCCCCCTCCCGCTGCGACCAGTCCGCGGGCCCCCACCGCTCGCCGAAGGCCCCCCGCCGCCGGTTTATTGATCCGACCACCTGCGACCGCGATTACGGTTTGGAGGAGGTCGAGTTCATGCAGGCCGTGGAGTGCTACAAGCGTGCCAGCGGGCGGATGTTCCCGACGTGCAGCGAGATTCTCGAGGTGGTCCGCTCCCTCGGCTACCGGCGTGACATCCCCGCCTGAGGCTGGCGGCCCGGTGCGGATGCGTCGACTGCGGGGGATAGGGGAGAGAGGTTTAAGCCCCTGGACTTGTCGGGGAGCGGGTCGGCCGGTACCGTCCGGCGCCCCCCTCCCCGTCGGAACGCCCGCCGTGACGCTTAAACTTCCCCCAGCGTTGCCGTCTCGCGCAAAAGCGCCCGCCCTCGCGGTGGTGATTGTGCTGCTGGCCGGCTGCGGGTCGCTGAAGCGCAACGACAACGCCGAGGGGGTGAAGCTCTATCAACAGGGGAACTATCTCGGCGCGGTGAACCACTTCCAGCAGGCGCTCGACAGGCAGCCGGGGAGCCCCGACTGCTTTTACAACCTCGGCGCCACGTACCACCAGCAGGCGAAGGTGTTCGGCAAGGGGAGCGACTGGCGCACGGCGGAGCAGTACTACCACCTCTGCCTCTCCCGGAATCCGAATCACGAGGCCTGCCAACGCGCCCTGGCGGTGCTTCTTGTCGAGGAACAGCGCAGCCCCGAGGCGATCGCGCTGCTGGAGGACTGGTCGCGCCGGCAGCCGAACAACCCCAACCCGCAGATCGAACTGGCGCGACTGTGCCAGGAGCATGGCGACTTCCGCGAGGCGGAGAATCGACTCGTCGACGCGTTGGCGATCGATCCGGCGAATCCGCGGGCCCTCGTCGCGCTCGGCCAGATCAGGGAATCGACCGGCGACATGAACCAGGCCCTGGCCGACTACTCGCGGGCCCTTTCGGTCGATGGCCGGCAACCGGTGGTGGCCGCCCGCGTGGCATCGCTGGCCGGGGCCACACCGATGGCCACTGTGAGGACGGCGGCCCTGCCGACGAGCGAGGGGGGGGGCCTGCCACTCTCCTCCCCCGCCGCCGGACTCCCGGTCGCACCGCTACCGTCCTCGGGATGGGGGCCGGCTCCCGCGGTGCTCCCGCCGGGGGCTTCAAACGGTTTCGCGGCCCCGCAGTCGGCCCCTGCCGCGGGGGCTGTTCCCGCCCGTTGACCCTTCCCGCAGCGGGTCCTATCCTGCGGCGTTCCCGGAACAGCGACGGCTCGGCCGTTGATGACGGGGGGAATCCCGCCCTCCCCCTTCCCCCGGGGGAACGCCGCTCGGCGGCGCGTTCCGGCGAAGGCAGCCCCGGCGGACCGAGAGCCCCGGGTGCCGCGGCACCGCAGGGCGGAATGGAGAGCACCCGAGTAATGGATCGCACGATTCCGACGTCCGGGACCCCAAAGCGCGTCTTCAACTTCTCCCCCGGCCCGGCGGTGCTGCCGCTGGAGGTGCTCAAGCGTGCCCGCGACGAGATGCTCTCCCTGCCCGGGGTGGGGATCTCGGTCCTCGAGGTCAGCCACCGCAGCCCACCATTCGACCGGATTCTCGAGGAGACGATCAACGATCTCCGGACGCTGCTGGGGATCGGAGGCGATCACGAAGTGGTGTTGCTCCAGGGCGGGGCGAGCCTGCAGTTCTCGATGCTGCCGATGAATCTCCTCCGTGGGCAGCCCGGCCCCGCCGACTACCTGGTCACCGGCACCTGGGGGCACACCGGGGCCAAGGAGGCCCGCCGTGAGGGGCGCGTCCATGTCGCCTGGGACGGCGAGGCCTCGAACTACGATCACCTTCCCGCGGCCGAAGAGGTCAAGCTCTCCCCGGATGCCGCCTACCTCCACGTGACGAGCAACGAGACGATCCAGGGGGTGCAGTGGAAGCACGACCCGGTGTTCAGTACAGCGCCGCTGGTCTGCGATTGCTCGAGCGACTTCCTCTCCCGCCCGATCGATGTGGCGAAGTACGGTCTGATCTACGCCTGCGCCCAGAAGAACGCTGGCATTGCCGGGGTCACCGTCGTGATCATCCGCAAGGATCTCCTCGAGCGGTCGCGCGACGATCTGCCGACGATGCTCGACTACCGCACCCACGTGAAAAACGGATCGCGGTCGAACACTCCGCCGGTGTTTGCCATCTACGTCCTCGGTCTGGTCTGCCAGTGGATCCGGGACCGCATGGGTGGCCTCGAGGGGATGGCCCGTCACAATGCCGCCAAGGCCAAGACGCTCTACGACGTGCTCGATCGTTCGGCCGGCTTTTACCATGGGCATGCCGCCCCCGCATGCCGCTCCGATATGAACGTCACCTTCCGGCTCCAGAACGAGGCGCTGGAGAAGGAATTCGTAAAGGGGGCGACCACCCGTGGCCTTATCGACCTCAAGGGGCACCGGTCCGTCGGCGGCATTCGTGCGAGCATCTACAACGCGATGCCGGTCGAGGGAGTCGCCGAGCTGAGCGACTTCATGATCGAGTTCCAGAAAACCCACGGTGGCTGATCCCCCCGCCCCGGAGCCCGGCCCGTCCCGCCGGCTCTGCGGTGGATGCCCCATCCCAGTCCCGATTGCGATCTGAAGTCTCCTGTCTGTCGGCCGCGACGCCCCCTCACCCCGCCGAGAAGCCGTTCATGCCCTCCATCATCGTGCTCGACACCCTTAGCCCCGATGGCCTGGCCTTCCTCGATGCCGCGGCAGCCCACGGCATCACCTACGAGGTGGCGACGGGGCTCTCCGGGGAGTCGCTCCGCGCGTGCTTGGCCCGGCATGACGGGGCAATCTGCCGCAGCGGCGTGAAGATCACTGCCGATGTGCTGGCGGGCAATCAGCGGCTCAAGGCGATCGTGCGGGCCGGGGTCGGCACCGACAACATCGACAAGGATGCGGCCACGCGGCAGGGCATCGTGGTGATGAACACGCCGGCCGGCAACACAGTGAGCACGGCGGAGCACGCGTTCGCGCTCCTCTTGGCCCTCTCGCGCAACATCGCCGCCGCCGATGCGAGCCTCCGGGCCCATCGCTGGGACCGGAACAAGTTCATGGGGGCGCAGGTGGCCGGCAAGACGCTCGGCATCGTCGGGCTGGGCCGCATCGGCCAGACCGTTGCCTCCCGGGCGCGGGCGTTCGAGATGCGGGTGCTCGGCTTCGACCCGTTTATCTCGGTGGAACGGGCCGCCGAGTTGGGCATCGAGCTCGTCCCCAGCGTTCATGCCATGCTCCCCGAGGTCGATTACCTCACCGTTCATACGCCCCTCACGGCCGAGACGAAGCATCTCGTCGGCATGAAGGAGCTCGATCTCCTCAAGCCGGGCGTCCGCCTCATCAACTGTGCCCGGGGCGGGATCTACGACGAGAAGGCGCTCGTCGAGGGTCTCGATCGCGGGGTTATCGCCGGCGTGGCTCTCGACGTATTCGAGAAGGAGCCGTGCACGGAGTCGCCCCTGTTCGACAAGCCAGGCGTGCTCGTCACGCCGCACCTCGGGGCGAGCACCGAGGAGGCGCAGTCGCAGGTGGCCGTGGAGGGGGTCGGCCTGCTCGTCGACTTCCTCGCCACCGGCGCCATCCGCCATTCGGTGAACTCCAGCCCCATCGACCCGGCCACGCTCGAGGGGGTGAAGGGCTTCCTCGACCTCGCCTGGCGGCTCGGCCTCCTCCTCTCCAAGCTCGACGACGCCCCGCCGCGCTCCTGCTCGATCGCCTACCGGGGGGAGATCGCCTCTCGGTCGACAAAGCTCGTCACCGCGGCCTTCGCTGCGGGGCTCCTCGAAGGCGTCGCCGACGATGTCAACATCGTCAATGCCGAGGTGCTGCTCCGGGAGCGGGGCATCGACCTGGTGGAACAGAGTCGGACCGACCCCGGCGCCTTCAGCTCCGTTGTCGCGGTTGACCTCGTCGCCGAAGGGCGCGTCCACCGGGCTGCCGGCACGCTCTTCGGCCACGCGATGCCGAGATTGGTGCAGCTCGAGGGGCACCGGCTCGAGGCCTACCTCGACGGGATCGTGCTGTTCTTCACCCATCAGGACTTGCCGGGGATCATCGGCAACGTCGGCACGGCCCTCGGTGGCCTGGGGGTCAACATCGCGCAGATGACGGTCGGCCGGTCGGCTCCGGGGGGAGACGCGATCGGGGTGCTGAATCTCGATGTGGAGCCCTCGGCGGAGGCGATCGCCGCCGTGGCCGCCGTCCCCGGCATCCGCTCGGTCCGGGTGGTGCGGATGCCCCCGGCCGGCCAACTCCCCAACTGGTTGGCGATGTCGACGTCGGCCAGCCGCGCGGCCCGGAGGTGATCCGTCGGTCGGCCGATCGCGTTTGACGCCCCTGCGGCGATTGTCACAATGCACACGAGGGACGGGGCGATCGACGTGGCGGTTGGATCGTCCGGCCGGTCGAGGCAAGAGCGGCAGTGACAGGCATCCGACGGGGGCATCCCCGATCGATGAGAGGCCCTTGATCGTCGTGTGGCGGGGGGCGGAGAGAGGATTGGGGGCAGGGATCATGGCGCGTTTCCACGGTGGCCTGCGGGCCGGTCACGGGATCGGATCGATCCTCCTGCTCGGTGGCTTCTTGCTCGGTGGTCTTCTGGCAGCCCTGCCAATGCTCGTGGTTGATGCTGGCGGAGTGCTCTTTGCAGCCCTGTTGCAGCGTGAGGGAGCCGGGGCGGAGAACGGCAGCACTGCCGAATCGACCACCCGCCGGCTCCTCGACGCGCTCGCCGAAAAGCGGATGGACGATGTCGTGATCGCGGTCCTCGACCGGGTCGCGGCCGATCCTGCCACCGCGGCCGATTTCCGCCGCAGCCTTCCGCTGCTGCGTGCCACCGCGCTCTCCTCCCTGGCACGCCGCGAGTCCCCCGGGGCCCGCCGGGCCGCGATGCTCGAGCAGGCGGCCCAGGAGGTCGACCGTTGTCTCTCAGCGGTGCCCACCGGTGACGATGCGGTCGCCGCCTACACGCAGAAGGGAAACCTCCTCGTCGAGCAGGGCCGGATCAAGCTCGCGCAGGCGAAGCGCCCCGGGGAGGATGCGGCGAAGCTCATGGCGGAGGCGCTGCCCCTCTTCGACGGCGCGATTGCGGCGCTCGAGGCGCCGCCGCGCGAGCCGGGCGCCGAGCCCCCCCCGCCGACGAACGCCGAGGATGCCGTGCTCGCGAGCCTCCGCGAGGTCGATGCCCGCCTCGCCCAACTCAAGAACACCGGCAAGGAGAAGGAGGGGAACGAGTCGTCGGCCGGGAAGAAGGCCCGGCGGCCGGCGAAGAAGTCGTCGAGCGACGTCAAGGCAATGGAGCGGCTCGAGGATCGTCAGGACACATTGCGCGGGGAATTGCTTCAGACCCGACTGCTCGTCGGCAACGCGTACTTCGAGAAGTCGAAGGCGCTCCCGCCGGGGGCGGCCGAATGGAAGGGGGTCGTGAGGGCTTCGGCCGAGCGCTACCGGAAGCTGTTCGAGAAGTATCCCAAGTGGGGGGCGGGCCTCTATGCCAGGTACTACGAGGGACGAAACTACCTCGTCCTCGCCCAGGCCGAGACGGTGCCGGAGGAGCGCCGCAAGCTCCTCGACACCGCGCTGCTGACGCTCGCGAGCATCCGCGGCCTCGAGGGGGAATCGGGGTTCGTGCCGACGCTCCGTGCCAAGGCGGTCAACGCCTCGCTCGAGTGCTGGCTGGAGGAGAAGGTCTATGACCAATTCGACGACCGGCTCCAGAGGCTCTCCCTGGCGAACGTGCCGGCTAACCGGCTCGACGCCGATTGGCTGGGAATGAAGGTCCGCTCAGCGCAGCTGCTGGCGGAGAAGGCCGAGGTCCTCCCCGCCGACCAAAAGGGGAAGAAGCCGGGGATGCTGCGGGACGCCAAGAAGCTCGCCACGGACGTCGCCCGTCACAACAAGGACTTCGCTCGCGAGGCCCGGGCCCTTCTCGAAAAGCTCGGCCGGGCCGCCCCCGACGACGACGACGATCCGGCGGCCTCGTTTGCCGCGGCCTTCGACGTCGCGGCCGGGGCCGTGACCGCGATGCAGGAGAAACAGGCTGAGGCGAAGGGGGCGACGGCGGCCGGAAAGCCCGACGAGGCTGCGGCGGCCCTGGAGGCGGCGGGCGTCGAGCGAGGGCGGGCGCTTCAAGCGCTGCAGCAGGGCATGGTGCGTGGCGACGGGGTCTCCGCCGACGATCTCAACCGGGCCCGCTCCCTCCTCACCTACCTCCTTTACGACGCCCGTCGCCTCTACGATGCGGCCGCGGTGGGCACGCTCCTGGCGGAGCGCTACCCCAATGCAAAAGGAGCGCGGCAGTCGGCGAAGATCGCGATGGCGAGCTGGCAGCCGCTCGGCCGGGATGGGCCAGCGCCGTGGCGCGCGGCGGCCAAGACGCGGTGTGCGGATGTCGCCGCGCTGATCATGCGGACCTGGCCGAAGGAGCCGGAGAGCGCCGAAGCGGCGCAGATCGCGGTCGCCTCGGCGGCCGAGGCGCACGACGCCGACCGGCTCGTGAAGATCATCGGTGACGTGCCCCGCGAGACTGCCAAGGGGGCCGAGGTGCTCCTGAGGGCCGGCGGGGCGCTGTGGCGCGAGGTCGTCGAGCGGCGCCGGCTCCCCGAGGACGTCCGCCCCGCTGCCGAGGCCCTCGCGGCCTGGAAGGGACGGGCCATCGACGGCCTCGACGCCGGTCTGGCCGCCGTCCCCACCGCCGGTGTCAGCCCGGTGGCCGTGGCGGGGGGGCTGGCCCGTTGCCAGATCGCGATTGAGGATGGAGACCAGGCCCTGGCGGCGAAGCTGCTCGAACATCCCTCCTGGGGGGGCTGGACGGTCCTCTCCTCCGGTGACGCCGTCGCGGCGTCGGGGGTGCTGGCCGAGAATGCCGCCACGGTGGCGCTGCGGTTTTTCATCCAGTCGCAGCAGCTCGACAAGGCCCAGCAGGCCTTCGACAAGCTCGAGGCGGTGGCCGGCACTGGCCCGGAGGCGACCGCCAAACTGACGAACATGTACCTGGCGATGGGGCGCGATCTCCAGGGGCAACTCGAGGCCTTGGCTGCAGCCCAGGGGGATGCTGCGGCGGCGCCGGCGGCGGCCCTGGCGATCCTCGCCGGGTTTGAGAAGTTTCTCGAGGGGGTCGCCAAGCGGGATGCAAAGGTCGCCTCCCAGATGTGGGTGGCGACGACCTACCTCTCGCTCGGGTCGGGGAGCGGGTCGGGCTCGGTCGTGCCCCCGGCGAAGGCCTCGGCATATCTGGCGAGGGCGGCCGAGGTCTATGAAAAACTCCTCGCAGGCTCGGGCACCGCGACGGCCGGGAGCGGCGCGGAGATCGCCCGCTTCGTCCCCTCGATCCGCCTCAAGCTGGCGAGTGTCTACCGGGAGCTGGGGCGCTGGGAGGAGGCCCTCGGGCATGTCGACTGGATCCTCTCCGAAGCCAAGCGCCAAAACTCGCTCGATGCCCAGATTCAGGCCGCCGAATTGCTCCAGGCGGCCGGGGAGAAGGCCACCGATGGCGCCGCCGCCGCGCGCTTTCTGCGGGAGGCGATCGCCGGCCGGAAGAGCCAAGGGGGCGTGGCCTGGGGGTGGGGGGGAATTGCCAACCGGCTCGCCCGCCAGGCCGCCGACCCGAAAGCGGTCGACGCGCGGGCGAAGTTCTTCGCGGCGCGGCTCAACGTCGTCCGCTGTCGCCTCGCCCTCCTCGCGAAGCCCGGGCAGGACCGGGCCAAGCTCCTCCAGATGGCGTTCAACGATGTCTCTGTTACCTACCGCCTCTATCCCGACCTCGGCGGTGACTCGTTCCGGGCCCAGTTCGATGCCCTGCTGAAACAGATCCAGAAGGAACGCGGCGAGACGAGCCCCCGCGGGCTCGCCGAGCTCGACGAGCCCCCTGTCGCCGCCTCATGACGCCCGCCCGCTCGACCAGGAATCCCCCAGCCATGCCGACGTCCATCCGTCGGGGAGCGATCCCCGCCCCGTGGTTCCTCCCCGTCCTCCTCGTCGGGCTCCTTCTTGCCGGGGGCGAGGCCGCCGCGCAGACGGCCGACCGGGTGGTGACAACCGCCGGCACGCTCTCCGGCCGTGTCACGGCGACGGACGCCAATGAGATTCAGCTCGAGGATCGGACGGGAGAAACCAAGAAGATCCCCGTCGACCAGATCCGGGAGGTGCAGTTCGGCGACGAGCCTGCGGAGCTGAAGTCGGCGCGCTCGATGTTGCTCCGCGGTCGGGCGGCCGACGCGCTCGAGGAATTGGCCAAGATCGGTGCAAACGATCTCGACGGCGCCGAGCCCATCCTCCTCGACGAGGTCGAGTATGTGCGGGCAGCAGCGACGGCGCGCGTGGCGCTGGCCGCCGGAGGTGATCCCCGCGAGGCTGGGAAGCTCGTGGCCGACTTCGTGGGGAAGCACCCAGAGAGCCATCACGCCTACAACATGCAGGAGATTCTGGGAGACCTCCTGGCGCGGGCCGGGAGAATCGACAACGCGCTGGCCGCGTTTGGGCAACTCGCGAAGGGGCCACCGTCCTTTAAGATCCGGGCGGCTTCGGCCAGGGCGGCGATGCTCCTCGATCAGGGAAAGTATGCCGAGGCCCTGGGGGAATACGATGCGGCGGTGCAGATCCGCACCTCCGACGAAGCCAGCGCCGCCCAGAAGCGTGCGGCCGAGCTAGGGCGGGCCCGTTGTCTGGCCCAACTCGGTAAGCCCGAGGAGGCGATCACGCTCGTCCAGTCGGTCATCCAGCAGGCCGATCCAGAGGACGGGGAGGTGCTCAGCCGGGCCTACAATGCCCTCGGTCAGGCCTATCGGGCCGTGGCGGGGAAGGAGCAGGATGCCCTGATCGCGTTCCTGACCGTCGATCTCGTCTACAACAAGGCCCCCGAGAACCACGCCGAAGCCCTCTACAACCTCGTCGAGCTGTGGGAGAAGGGGGCAAATCCGGAACGCTCCAGGGAGGCCCGATCGACGCTTGAAACGAGCTATCCCGGGTCGCGGTGGGCGAAGAAACTTACGGCGGCGAAGCCATGATCGAAGGCGGGCGGGGGGCGCGTTCTGGCACCCCGGCTTGAGGCGACGAACCCGGGTGACGTACGATCCACGGGGCCCCGGGACCGTGGGCGGCTTCCGGAGTCACCGGCCGGTCGGCGGAATCGGGGATCGGGTGTGAGGGGATCGGTCGGATCGACGTTTTAGGAGACGAGCATGCAGTCGGCTGCGATCACGGCGGTGAGTGGGTACGGCGGCAGCGCGGCGCTGCTCCCTGAGGTGGGGCCGGCGCTACTACGGGGCCTCCGTGCGACGCTGTCGCGGGCGGCGCTTGCCGTGGCACTCCTCCTGCCGTCGGCGGCGGCCATCGGGCCCGTTCTCTCCCCTACCGTCGCCGTCGCTCAGGACGATCTTGCCGAAGAGGAGGGGGCGCAGGCCGAGGGGGAGAACCTGCTCGTCTTCTCCTACAAAGCGCTCGGTCTGCGGTATGTGATCATCTTTCTCCTCCTCTCGTTCGCCCTCGTCGCGCTCCTGGTGATGTGCTTCCTCCAGATCCGCCGCGAGGCGCTGATGCCGAAGGCACTCCGCGACGGTTTCGAAGCCCATCTGGAGGCCAAGGAATTCCAGAAAGCTTACGATCTGGCCAAGGCCGATGACTCCTATCTCGGCCACGTGCTCGCGGCCGGCATGGGCAAACTCCAGTCCGGCCATCCCGCCGCCGTCGAGGCGATGCAGGAAGCGGAGGACGATGAGGCGATGAAACTCGAGCACAAGATCAGCTACGTATCATTGATCGGGGCGCTGGCGCCGATGTTCGGCCTCCTCGGGACGGTCGACGGGATGGTCGGGGCGTTCATGGTGATCGCCAGGTCGGCGACGGCCCCCAAGCCGTCGGAGCTCGCCATCGGCATCTCCCAGGCGCTGATCACGACGCTCATCGGGCTGTGGCTGGCGATCCCGGCCATCGCCTGCTTCGCGATGTTCAAAAACTGGCTCCAGAAGCTCAACGGTGAGGTCGCCGAAGAGTCCGAGAGGCTGATGTCGCGCTTCCAGACGATGGGCGTCAAGAAGTGACGAGTGGCTCTCCTTCCCCGTAGCGGATCTCCTCCGGAGCGATTCGACCCATGGCCAGACGCAACGGCGGTCCGTCGAATACCGAGATCGACATGACGCCGATGATCGACATGACATTTCAGTTGATCACGTTCTTTATGTTCGTGATGAACTTCTCGGAGGCGGAGCAGGATGACCGCATCCAGCTGCCGTCGAGCCAACTCGCCAAGCCGGCCGAAGGGGTCATTGAGAAGCCGATCACGCTCCAACTCACGAATGCCGGTTCGGTGATCTATGCCGGCGAGCTCGTCGCCGTCCGCGATATCGGGGCCTACCTGGAGCGCGAAAAGACGGTCATGATCGACGAGAATCGCGAACCGAATTCGGCGACGATCATCGTCCGGGCCGATGGCCGGGCGAAGACGGGGGAGGTGCAGGACATCATCCGCATCTGCCAGGAGAAGGGTTTTGAGCGGTTCGCCCTCCGGGCGCAGTACGACGACAGGCGGTGAACCAAATGGCACGCAGATCCAGCTCGGGATTGACCGACAAGGTCGAGATCAACATGACGCCGATGATCGACGTCGTCTTCCAGTTGATGTCGTTCTTTATGTGCACCCTGAAGGTCGTCTCCCCGGAGGGGGATTTCGACATCCGCATGCCGATCGCGGCGGCGGCGGCGGCGGCCCCGGACGACCAGCAGGTGCCGCCGGTCCGGGTGAAGCTCTCGGCCGCGCCCGACGGGAGCCTCGCTGCGATCGCGATGAACGGCACCCCCGTTGCCGACTTCGACGAGCTGCGGAAGCGGATCATCGGGCTGGTCGGAGCCGACAGCGGCCCCAACTCGCTCGCCGAGAAGACGGAGGTCGAGTTCGACGCCGACTACGCCCTCAAATACGTCAACGTCGTCAAGGCGATCACGGCCGTGTCGGGGAAGATCGAGAACGGTCAGATCGTAGAACTGATCCGGAAGATAAAGTTCACGCCGCCGAAGAAGGGCTGACGTCGGGTGACGCCCCGATGGCCCTTTGCGGGTGGTGAGATCTGTGGGTGGTCTGTCGGCCGGGGCAGCCACGAGCCCCCGGGGCCGTGGTTCACCCGCGCGGGTGGAAGCGGCCGTGGATCCCCTTCAGCCGGCCGGCGTCGACATGCGTGTAGCGCTGCGTCGTGGCGATGCTCGCGTGGCCAAGCATCTCCTGGACATGACGCAGATCGACCCCTCCGGCGACGAGATGGGTCGCGAAGCTGTGGCGAAGGGTGTGGGGGCCGATATCGGGGGGAACACCCGCCTTCCGGGCATGGTCGGTGACGATCTCCCAGATCCGCATCCGTGACAGCCGGTTGCCGCGCGACGAGAGCAGCGCCCACGGCGGGATTCCCTCGGGCTTGGTGGCATAGGTGCTGCGGTGGCCATTGATCCAGGTGCGGACGGCGTGCACCGCCCGGGCGCCGAGCGGCACGACGCGTTCTTTGTTCCCTTTGCCGTGACAGGTGCAGAAGCATTCGGCGAGATGGATATCGGTGATCTTCAGCGACGAAATCTCCGAAGCCCGGCAGCCGGTGGCGTAGAGCAGCTCGAGGAGGGCCTTGTCCCGCTGGCCCGTCGGAGACCTGCCGTCGGGGCTGGCGAGGAGGCGATCGACCTGCTCGGGCGACATGGCACCGGGCATAGTGTCGTCGCGGCGCGAGGCGGCGAGGAGCTCGGCCGGGCTCTCCTGGACGGTCCCTTCGAGCTGGAGGAAGGCAAAGAAGACCCGCAGGGTCGCCGCCTGCCGGGCCACGCTCGCCCGGGCCAGCCCCTTCTTCGAGAGATAGCCGAGGTAGTCGCCGAGATCGCGGATCGAGATCGCAGCGGCGTTTCGCCCTCCGAGCCAAACGCTGAAGTCGCGGAGATCGCGGGCGTAAGCCTGGAGCGTGTTGTCGGCGAGGCCGCGCTCGTGGCGCACGTAGGTCAGGAATCGCTCCACGAAGAGGGCGTTCGAGGCCGGGCCGGTCTCCACGGCGGGGCTGACATCGAGGATCACGCGCCGTCCGCGCTGGCGCTTCACGATCACCGGCAGCGGGGCCGGGGACTGGGGGAGTGCCGTCGGCACCGGGCGGCCCGGGGGAACTGACTTCGGCGGGCCTGCGGCGCGGCGGGGCATGGATCGACCTCCATCCCTCTGTTCGGCAGGCCGGGCCGACGGAATGAGCCCGTTCCCCCCGGAGGCCGGTCCGCGCGGCCGGCACAATCGTCATGACCGCTCAGCCTGGGGCGGTGGCGCGGCCGAGCCCCGGGGAAACCGCGGAGCGTTAGTCGCGGTCGTAGCCGAGGTTCGGGGCCAGCCAACGCTCCATCTCTGCTACCGTCATCCCCTTGCGGCCGGCGTAGTCCTCGACCTGCTCCTTCGTGACCCGGTCAACCGCGAAATAGCGGGCCTCCGGATGGGCGAAATAGAGGCCGCTGACGCTCGCCGCCGGCATCATCGCAAAGCTCTCGGTGAGCTCCATGCCGGCTGCCTCCCTGGCCCCCAGCCAATCAAACAGAGCGAGCTTCTCGGTGTGGTCCGGGCAGGCGGGGTATCCGGGCGCCGGGCGGATGCCGCGGTACTTCTCCTCGAAGAGATCCTCGGTGGTGAGCCCCTCGGCCCGGCCGAAGCCCCATTCGCGGCGGACTTTTGCATGGAGCCACTCGGCCGTTGCCTCAGCGAAGCGGTCGGCGATCGCCTTGACGAGGATCGAAGAATAGTCGTCTTGGGCCTTGTCGAAGCCGGTGCAGAGGGCATCGCACCCGTGACCGGCGGTGCAAGCAAAGGCGCCGAGGTAGTCGTTGCGACCACTCCCGACCGGGGCGATGAAGTCGGCGAGGGCATGGAAGGTGTCCTGCCCCTTCCGCTCCCACTGCTGCCGGAGGGTGTGGACGCGGCCGAACTCCTTCGTCCGCGACTCGTCGGTGTAGAGGAGGATGTCGTCGCCCTGGGTGTTGGCGGCAAAGAATCCGTAC
>SIAG01000318.1 GCA_009691925.1 Planctomycetaceae bacterium | reverse complement strand
AGTTTGGCAGGCCCCCGCGGTGACCAGCGGCGAACTGCCGATCGACGGCAGCCCGGTGCCGGCCTTCGAGATGCCGCGTGCCAAGCTCGAGATGCGGGTCGATCGCTTTCTTCCTGCCGACAAACTCGATATTGCCACGCTCCCCGTTCCCTTCGACAAGGTGAAGGCCCCCTCTGCGAAGCGGCGGGCGGCCCGCATCCGACTTACCGTCGATGGCAAGGCGGAGGAGTTCTGGCTGGCCGGCATCCCGGTGCAGCCGATCAACGAGGCGCCCGGTCCGACCGAAGAGGCGACCATCAACGCCGCCCGGCGGAGCGTGACGGTGCGGCTGGTTCCCGATGCGGTCGACATCGGCTTCGACATCAAGCTCGACAACTTCGAACGCAAACTCGATCCCGGCACGAGCCAGGCTTCCCACTTTTCGAGCGTCGTCGAATTTCTCTCGCGCTCAGGGACAGCGCTGGTGAAGCAACCGGTGACGATCACGATGAACGCCCCGGTCGACTTCTCCGATCCTGCCAGCGGCCGCTCCTACCGGCTCTTCCAAGAGAGCTTCATGGGGCCGTGGATGCCGGGGGACGACCTCTACGAGAAGTTCACAAAGAACACCCGCGAGAAGCCGGAACGGCTCGAGGCCTCGGTGCTGACGGTCAATTACGACCCCGGCCGCGGGGGGAAGTATCTCGGCAGCGGGCTGATCGTTGCCGGAATCTTCACGATGTTTTACATGAAGGCCTATTTCTTCCGCCCCCGCCGGCAGGACGACGGGGAGGATGAGCTCCCCCCCTCCGCCGCCCGCGGTCTCGGGGAGAACGGATCGGCCGACCTACCGGGGAAGCGACGCGATCCGCGGCGCGGCAGTCCCGAGAATGCCCCCGCCCAACGACCACGAGGTGCACGATGACCACGCCCCGGACCACTTCCACCGCCTGCCTCCGCGCTCTGCTTCTGGCAGGGCTCGCTGCCGGAGCCCTGTTCGGGGCCACGCCGGCGAGCGCCGACCCGCCGTCGCCTGGGCTCTCCCCCTCTCTCGCCGCGTGGCGGTCGATCCCCGTTCTCGAAGATGGGCGGATCATGCCGCTCGACACGTTCGCACGCCGCCAAATCGAGTCGATCTGCAACGTCCAGGAGCCGAAGCTGGCCGTTGTGCCAAAAGAGCCACTGGCGAAATGGCATGCCGACGAGCTCCTCCTCGACTGGCTCGTCCGCCCCGCCGCCTGGGAGGATGTTCCGTTTCTGATCGCCGAGCACGAGGACCTGCGAAAGCTCCTCGGCCTCGAGCTCTTCGCCGACACGCCGAAGGGGCGGGTGCGGCTGAAGTATGCGGCCCCTTCCGACGTGGCCGACTGCGAGCCGCTCCGGCAGCGGCTCATCGACCTCGACGAACGTCGCACCACAGCGATGAAGGAGGGAAGGGAGTTCCGGGCCGAAGGGGTCGATGCCAAGGTGGAGCAACTCTGGAAGGCTTATGTCACCTGGCGGCAGCTGGTGTTCCGGGCCGCCGACGATGCGGTGGGGCGAACTGCCTTCCTGCGGACGTTTCAACAACTCGTTACCACCTTTAAACCGCTCCGCGAGAAGCTCCCCCCTGGGCAGGCGGCGGACGTCGACACGGCGCTCCAGGGCCTCGCCGAAGTGATCGGGAACTCGACCCGCTTCCCGACCGCGGAGGTCCTGCCGCGGCTGGCGGCCCTGCGGCAGTCGATCGGGGCCATCCCCCTCCCCGACAACGCCCCGGTCGACATCCGCCGGTTGCTCCGCCGGGTCAACGATCGGGTCACGGCCCTCGGCGAAGCCCTCTACGACAACGGCGGCAGCCTCCATGTGGTGCCCGCCCTCCATGCCGACGCGCTGGAGGCGGAACGGAGCGCGGAGGACGACATGCCAGCCTGGCTGGCCTGGCCGACCCTCCTCGATGCGGAGCCCGGCCTCCTCGCCGGCTATCCGCCGGAGGGTGTCCGGGGGATCCGCGCCGCGTTCGACAGTCTGGCGACCGCCGTTAACGCGCCGGTCTCCGCTGCGGGACGCCCGGCCGACGTCGCTGCAGCCGCCGAAAACCTCGCCTCGAGACTGCGGAATCTGGGGGAGGCGGTCGAACCGCTCCGCGCCGCTCTGCCGATCGAGCGCCCCGACGCCGACCTCCTCCGGCACACCGCCTACCCGCCCGTCGGCAGCACCAGCCGCGAGGTGACCTACAACGTCGGCGACCCGTTCCGGATGTCGTGGGTGGCAGCGCTGTTCGCCCTGGCCGCCTATGCGGTGTCGATCGGCCGGGCCCGCGTGCCGCTGTTTTGGATCGCCACCTTCCTCCTCCTCTTCCAGTTGGGCTGGACGGCGCAGGCTTTCGCCGCGCGCGTGGCAATCACCGGTTGGGCCCCGGTGACGAACATGTACGAGACGGTGATCTACGTCCCCTTCTTCCTCACCTTCCTCGGGCTCTGCTTCCTCCTCGCGCCGATCATGGCCGCCGGGATGGGGGATGCTTGGCGGATGACGGCGCTCCCCGCGCCGCTCGGCAGGCTGATCCCCGGCGAGGGCGCTTCCGCCGATCCGCGGGATAGGACGCTCGACGGCGGATCGACGGGGGGGGGGGCGATCAACTGGCTCCTTATCCTCCCCCGGATCGCCCTGTCGGCGCTGGTGTTGTGGATTTTGGCGATGGCCCCGTACGCGGCGGGGGGGCGGACGATCATCAATCTCCTCCCGCAAACCGACGTCGACCGGAGCATCCCCAACCTCAACAACCTCGTCGTCTGGCTCGTCGGCTGGTCGGCGCTCGTCCCGGCGGTGTGGTTTCTCCCCCGCCTGATCCTCACGATCGCGACATCGCTGGTGAGCGTGCCAGCCTCGTGGCAGCGTGGGACGTTCACGGCCGAGGTGCCGGAGGTCTACCGGCGGAAATCGTTTGGGCTCGTCGTCGCCGCGGTGGCGTTCGCGGGGACCTTCATCGCCTGGTTCTTCCCGATCCCCGGGAAGCAATTCAGCCCGCTCCAACCGGTCCTTCGCGATAACTTCTGGCTCACGATCCACGTCCTCACGATCGTCTCCAGTTACGCCGCCGGCGCCCTCGCCTGGGGCCTGGGGATCCTGTCGCTGGGCCACTACCTTCTCGGCCGCTATCCGCAGGGGTTCGGCGGCCGTTCCCGCCCCCCCGAGGCCTGTGCCGAACTGGCCGGCTACATCTACAAAGCGATGCAGGTGGCGGTGGTCCTGCTCGCGGCCGGCACGATCCTCGGCGGCCTGTGGGCCGACGTCTCCTGGGGGAGATTCTGGGGATGGGATCCAAAGGAAGTGTGGGCACTGGTGTCGCTGCTGGCCTACTTGGTGATCCTTCACGGCCGGTATGCCGGCTGGATCGGCAACTTCGGCCTCGCTGGCGGCGCCGTGCTCGGGGCGGCGGTCATCGGGATGTCGTGGTACGGGGTCAATTTCCTCCTCGGTGCAGGGCTCCATTCGTATGGCTTCGGCCAGGGGGGGCAAACAGAGTTCTTCACGTTCCTGGTGGCAAACTTCGTTCTTTTGGTCGCGGCCGGATGGCGGATGAAACATGAAACCCGACGACCTGCGGCCGTGGCCGTCAAGGCAATCTGAAGGTGGGGGAGAGACGATGAGGAGGGGACGACAGCCATCGCGGTGGCGGCTAGCGACGCGGGCGGGGAGATGGCTGGCGGTGGCCGCGGCGCTGGTGCCGGTGGCGGCGTGCGCGGCGGAGCCGAAGCTCGACCCGGCCCGCTTTGAGCTTTCGACACTCCTCTCAGGCCTCACGCAACCGATGGAATTGGCGGTCGCCCCTGATGGCACCGTCTACTGGATCGAGTTCGGCGGTCGGCTCTTAGCCCTCGACCGGACTGCCCGCGAACCGCGGCTGGTCGGTGAACTGACCGTCACGACCGCCCAGGAGAATGGCCTCATCGGCCTGGCGCTCGATCCGAACTTCGCCGCCAACGGCCATCTCTATCTTCAGTACTCTCCCCCCGACTTCGAGGGACAGCACGTCAGCCGGTTCACGCTCCGCGACGGCCTCCTCGATCTTGCCTCCGAGAAGCTGCTCCTGGAGTTCCAAGAGCAGCGGAAGGAGTGCTGCCACCATGCCGGATCGCTCGCCTTTGGCCCCGACGGCTGCCTGTTCATCGCCACCGGCGACAACACCCACCCGCACGGCGACTCGCAGGGCTACGCGCCGATCGACGAGCGGCCGGAGAAGGCCCCCTGGGACGCGCAGAAATCAGCGGCCAACACCGCGTCTTTGAGCGGCAAGATCCTCCGCATCCGCCCCCGCGCCGACGGCAGCGTGGAGATCCCTGCAGGGAATCTCTTCCCCCGTGACGGCTCCGCCGGTCGGCCGGAGATCTACTGCATGGGCTGCCGCAACCCCTGGCGGATGTCGGTCGATGCGCACACCGGCACGGTCTACTGGGGAGAGGTCGGACCAGACGCCGGTGGCGAAGGGCCGCGCGGCCCGCGGGGCTACGACGAGATCAACCAAGCGCAGGGGCCGGGCAATTTCGGCTGGCCCTTTTTTATCGGCGACAACCTCCCCTACGCCGACTACGACTACGCCACCGCGGCCGTCGGGCAACTCTTCGACCCGGCCGCACCGGTCAACGCCTCGCCGAACAACACCGGATCGAGCGTCCTTCCTCCGGCCAGTCCGGCGTTTCTCTGGTATCCCTACGGCGTCTCGGCCGCGTTCCCGGAGCTCGGGGAAGGGGGGCGGACGGCCTGCGCGGGGCCGGTCTACCACGCAGCCGACCACGCCGACTCGCCGACCCGCTTCCCCTCCCACTACGACAACTGCCTGTTCATTTACGAATGGACGCGCAACTGGATCAAGGTCGTGCGGCTCGATGACCAGCAGCGGGTGGCCGGCATCGAAAGCTTCCTCCCCGATCGGCCGTTCGCGCGACCGATTGACCTCCAGTTCGGTGCCGATGGAGCCCTCTACCTCCTCGAGTACGGCGACACTTGGGGGGTGAATGCCAACGCCCGGCTCGTGCGGATC
>SIAG01000317.1 GCA_009691925.1 Planctomycetaceae bacterium | reverse complement strand
CTTCCAAGTTGGGCGAAGAGCTGCAGCACCCCGTTGAAGTGGGCGAGCCGTGGGCCATAGCGATCGATGAACTCACCGAGGGCATACTCGCTGTCGGAAAGGTTTTCGGCGTTGTCAAAGGCTTCCGTGGCCACCCCGGCGAGGAACTCGGTGTGCACCTTGGCCAGCGACTCGGCGGCCCGTCGGCAGGAGCGGGCCAACTCGGGATTGGCATCCTTCCAGGCCTTGAGCTCCGCCGCCCGCTGCCGCTGCTGGAGCGACACCTGCGAGACGAGCTCCGTGAGCAACTCGCACTGGCGGGAGAGGAGCTCGATCTGCCGCTGCTGCAGCAGGATCGATTCCCCGAGCAGATGCCGTGTCTGCGAGTCGGGCGCGGCCCCGCCCGGGGTGATCGAATTGGCGGAGATGTCGAGTTGCGTGAACACGGGGGGAAAATCGCTCATGGCACGGCCCGCCGATGGGAAAAGAGGCAATTGACCAAGATTCTACCCAGGCCCACGGGAATGGTAGTCCTCCGGCCCCCGTTCGGCCGGGCGGGGCCGATTCCCATCAGGGTTTCCCCAGCCTACGGCGGCGGGGTCGCCGTCCCCCTCGGGCGGCCGGGGAGCGTTTCCGCCTCTCAAGTGGCGCGTCCCGTCACCCGATGCAAGGGGCGGGCGGGGAGCCGGTTCCCTGCGGATCCGCGGCCGACGAACCGCGGAACGACCGCCTCACGGCGGGCGAAGGCATGGGGGGAACGGTGGAAACCAACGACGCTACGCTGACCTTCGGGTTCCTCACTACCGTCGATTCGCCCACCCACGGTGTTTTCGGTGGCTATCTCGTCGTTGACGCCACGGGACGACCGCTGGAGTTCCACTGCACGACGCCGGTCAAGGTGTCGCGAGCGCAGCAAATCCTCTACGGGGCGACACTCCCCGGCCATCTCCATGGCCGCCAGATCGGCGCCAATCTCCTCGGCGAAGCCACCTCCCGCCCGCTGGCCGTCCTCGTCGACGCCGAGTCGCTTCTCCATGTTCGCCCGCACACGCCCCTGCCGGTCGGGCTCGTCCGCCGATCCGATTCGGCCCAGCCGGCACCGAGCGGCGACGAGGCCGTCATGCGGTTCGGCACGACGACGGTCAGCCTGCCGGCCGACCGGCATGGCAGTCTGATCGAAGGGCTCACGGCCCTGGCCGGTGCGGTCGACCTCAGCGAGCCGTTCGAGCGGATTAGAGCGGCGATCGACGAGGCCCAGCGGCACTGACCCGTGGCCCGAGCGACAGCCACTGTCACGGGGACACCCCCGGACCGTTCGATCAGGACGCGGAAGGGAACAGCCATGGCACAGTCAAGCGAACGCGACACCCCGTCGAGGGGCGCCGAGCCGACTCCGTCCAAAGGCGGCGGGAGCCACGCCCTGCGGTGCGCCGACTTCGCGCTGGCGGCGGCGACGATCCGACCCCGCCTGTCGATCGAAGCGCTGCCAAGGCCCCGCGTGCTCCGGCTTCCGTTGGCCGGTACGACGCCGGCGGTGACGTCGATCGGTCTCCTCGATGCCGCCCCGAAGGTTTCGAGCTACCGCTTCCCGCGGCTGGCCAGCCCCGCCCCCATCGCTCCCCCCCGGCCCTTCCTCCCCCAGCCGGTCACCGTGCCAGCGCCGGCTGCCCCCGCGCCAGCCGCGGGGAAATCGTCCCGGCCGGGACGGACGCGGATCGCCCCGCCCGGGGATGTCGTGCGGATGGAAGAGCGGCTGTGGTTCCTTCTCCAGCCCGACCTGGAAACGCTCCTCCGCTCCTGCCACCTCGATTTCCCCCGCCAGCCGTTCCCTTTCCAGCTCGAAGGCATGGCGTTTCTGATGCCGCGGCACGCCGCCGTCCTCGCCGACGAGATGGGCCTGGGCAAGTCGATGCAGGCGATCTCCTCGATCCGCCTCCTGATCCACGCCGGCGAGGCCCGTCGGGTCCTCGTCGTCTGTCCGAAGGGGCTGGTGTCGAACTGGGTGCGGGAGTTCGGCGACTGGGCTCCGGAGATCCCGGTGACCGTGATCGAGGGGGATCCGCAGCGACGTCGCTGGCAGTGGGCCCTGGCGGATGTCGCCGTGAAGGTCGCCAACTACGAGAGCGTCGTCCGCGACCGGGAGCTCGTTGCCGAACTGAAGGCCTCGTTCGACCTCGTCGTCCTCGACGAGGCGCAGCGGATCAAGAACTCCGCCAGCCAGACCAGCCACGCTATCTGCGCCCTGTCGCGGCGCCGCAGCTGGGCCCTCACCGGCACCCCGGTGGAGAACTCGGCCGACGACATCGTCGGGCTGTTTGAGTTCGTCGCCCCGGGGCACCTCGACGAACGGATGTCACCGCGGGCCCTCGGCGCCGCCGCGGCCGACCATGTCCTCCGCCGGACGAAGGACAAGGTTCTGAAGGATCTCCCCCCGCGGCTCAACCGCGACGAACGGATCGAGCTCACGGCCGAACAGCGCGAGACCTACCGGCAGGCCGAGGAGGATGGCGTCCTCCGGCTGGCCGAGATGGGGCGCTCGGCGACGATCAGCCACGTCTTCGAGCTCGTCCTCCGGCTCAAGCAGGTCTGCAATTTCGACACCCATTCCGGCGAGAGTGCCAAGCTCGATTGCCTCAAGGCCGATCTCGAGGAGGTCCAGGCTAGCGGCCGGAAGGCGCTGGTCTTCAGCCAGTGGGTCGAGACGCTCGGGAAGCTCGAGAAGGAGCTCACGCCCTTCGGGGCGCTGCAGTACCACGGCGGGATGTCGACGGCGGCCCGCGACGAGACGATCCAGCGGTTCAAGACCGCCCGCCGCCACTCCGTTCTTCTCCTCTCCTACGGGGCCGGCGCCGTCGGGCTCAATCTCCAGTTCTCGCAGTACGTCTTCCTCTTCGACCGCTGGTGGAACCCGGCCGTCGAAGATCAGGCGGTGAACCGGGCCCACCGGATCGGCGCCGCCGGCGCCGTCACGGTCACCAGGTACCTCGCCGCCGACACCATCGAGGAGCGGATCGACGAGGTGCTGCGGAAGAAACGCGACCTCTCCGAGCTGATTCTCTCGCAGTCCGAGCCCTCCGAAGCGGGGAAAACAGGGCTGACGGTCGACGAGCTCTTCGCGCTGTTTAAGCTGCCGACCCCGGCCCGGTCGGCGGCGGCCTGACGACGGCACGCCGCGGATCGGATCGATCGCTGGGCTCAGCTCCCGAAGGAGGCGAACCCGGCCGCCTGCGACGGCCGGAGCGTTGCCGCCGTCGTCACCGTCACCGGTGCCTGCCCCTGCCGCACGACCACGAACTGTCGCGTCCCAGTGGCGGGCCGACTCGGCGTCACTGGCTGCTGCTGCGTCGTCGGCGTGATCGTGATCGTGGTGGCCGACGACGTGCCCCCCTGGCCGCCGGTCTGGCTGTTCGGCGTGGATGCCTGGGTCGACGTGCGACCCGTCACAACGACGCCCCAGCCGCCGCAGAGGATCTCCGCCGCGACGCCCGACGAGCCGCTCCCTGATCCGCCGCTGCGGCCCCCACCCGCCGTCGAGGAAAGCGGGCCATTCGGCGTGAACGACTCGGCCCGTCCATAGTTGACGGTGTAGCCGAGGTCGGCGAGCGCACCGAGCGTGACCCGGCTCAAGGGGTTGCGCCCCTCTTCGGCGTACGGGGTCATCAGTTCGCTGCCGAGATAATTTTCATCCCAGTGGCCGAGCACGTAGGGCTGCAACGGCACAGCCGTCGCCGAATTGCCGTAGCTTTGATACTGCGCGATCGCGTTGGCACCGAGGTAGGTCGGTGTGTCGGTTTTGGCTCCGGCAATGAGATTCAAATCAGGAAAGTCCTTGAAAAACGTCTTGTAATTCCAGAAGCTCCCGATCCCCAGGGCGTGCCCCATCTCGTGGGTGAGAACGGCGGTCAGATTTGCGAAGCCAGTATCGGCCGGATCGATCCCGGTCGTGCCGAGATAGGCAGTGTGGTTGCCATTGGGATCGGTGCTGCGGATGGCCGGCTTGGTGCCGTTGGGGTCCATCGGCCAGGCGTTGGCGAGGACGCCGTTTTCACCGTCGGACTTCCTGCCGCCAATCAACCCCATCTGCACATTCATGAGGAAGTCGTCGATGAACCGGCCGCCGACCACGACTGGCGGGAGGTCGGCGATGATTGCCGACTGCCACTTGTTGACCGCCGCCTTGGCCGCCCCCTGGACGATCAACGGCACGTTGCCGATGAAATTGATGTCGATCTGGAAGCCTGCACGATCGTTGACGATCGTGGTCGTCGACGACGCCCCGACGATCTTGCCGTTGGTCGCCGACGTCAGCTCCACGGAGAAGTTGGATGGCTTCGGCGCCCGGATCGGGGCGTCGGCCCTGATCGGGACGAAGATCTCCTTGAACGTTTCGTTGCCCTTGAACGTCAGCGTTCCGCTACGGGCATCGAAGTCCTTGCCAGCCGCGGCTCCGCCGTTCTTCGTGGCGAACTTGAGCGTCACGGGCGTGTCACCGGGGGCCCGGTCGAGGCTGACGGTGAAGACCGCATTGTTGCCGCGGATCCCGTAGGCCGGCGCGGTCACCCAAATCTGCGCGACCCCAGACTTCGATCCGGGGGAGGAATTGAGTGTCAGGCCGTTGCTGCCCCCGCCGGCATTCGCCTCGAGGGTCAGGTCGTCGACGGTAGGGGCCGCCGATGTACCGGTGCAGAATGGGCAGCTGCACTTCGTGCCGGTCTGGGCCGCGGGGCTCACGGAATCACCAGCCGCGACATCAATCGGGGCCACCGAGGGAGCCGACAGCCCTTCAGCGGTCGCCGCTCCGTCGGCCTGCTCCGATCCGGCCATCGATGCGAGGTAGGCATCGAGCGCTAGGCAGGTGGCGCACATCAACTGCCGGGCTTCCAGTGACTCGACCCCGAGATCCCGACTCGGCTTCGACGAACTCTGGTTGGAAAACGAGCGGTGGTTCCTCGACATGACATGCACCTCGGAGTCTCTGGATGGGGCACCCGTCACCGGCATCATTGACCAGGCGACGGAAGTCCGGAGGGAAGG
>SIAG01000316.1 GCA_009691925.1 Planctomycetaceae bacterium | reverse complement strand
ATCCCGCCCGGCCGGCGGCGGTGACGACCCTGGCCGCCTCCCCCCGGTCGCGCCTGTTCGCCGCCGCCGACGCGGCGGGGGCCATCCGCCTCTTCCATTCCACGACCGGCAACAATCTGCTCACGGTGCGGGCCGTGGCGAGCGATCGGCTCGCCGGGCCCCCGCGGATTTTGGCGCTGGGGGCGCGGGAGACGACCCTCCTGGCCGCTGACGGTGCCGGAGTCGTGTCGTGGGGATTCGACGCCGGATTCCCCGAGATCTCGCCGCGCACGCTCTTCGCCCCGGTGTGGTACGAGAACTACCCCGGCGCCGTCCACGCTTGGGAGACGACCGGCCACCAGACGTTTGAGTCGAAGTTCGGATTCATCCCCCTCGTCGTGGGCACGATCAAGGCGACGGTCTACGTCATGCTCTTCGCGACTCCGGTCGCTATCCTCGCCGCCATCTTCTCCAGCCAATTTCTCCATCCATCGTGGCGGGCGCGGATCAAGCCGGTGATCGAGATGATGGCCAGCCTGCCGAGTGTCGTCCTCGGGTTCATGGCAGGATTGGTGATCGCCCCGCTGGTGGAGCGTGGGCTCGCCCCGGTGATCGCGGGATTCTTCGTCGTACCGTTGACGCTCCTCCTCGGGGCCCATCTGTGGCAGCTCTTCCCGGCGGCGGTGAGAATGCGTTTGGCGGCCTGGAGGCTGCCAATCATTGGCTGCCTGGGGTTGCCGGCCGGGGCCTTCGCCAGCCTCGTGGTAGCGCCGCAGTTCGAGCGCCTCCTCTTCGGCGGCGACCTGCGGGCCTGGCTCGACGGCCGCGGCGGGAGTGGCCTGGGGGGGTGGGTCCTCGCCTTCCTGCCGATCACGGCGATCGTCGCCACGGTGCTCTGCAGCCGGCTGGTCAACCCGTGGCTGCGGAGCGTGAGCGTCGGCTGGACGCCGCGGCGGGCGGGCTTGGTGTCGCTGGGGGTGTTCGTCGTCGGCGTGGCACTGACGGTGGGCTTGGCGGTCGCGGCCGGGACGTTCCTCGATGCGATCCGGCTCGACGCCCGGGGCGGGCTGCTGGGGAGCTATGTCCAACGCAACGCCATGATCGTCGCCTTCGGGATGAGCTTCGCGGTCATCCCGCTGATCTTCACGATCGCCGACGACGCCCTCTCGAGCGTCCCCGATCATCTCCGCAGCGCCTCGCTCGGCGCCGGCGCCACCCCCTGGCAGACCGCGATCCGCGTCATCCTCCCCGCCGCGGCCAGCGGCCTCTTCTCGGCGGTCATGATCGGGCTCGGCCGGGCCGTCGGGGAGACGATGATCGTTCTGATGGCCGCAGGCAACACGCCGATCATGGACTGGAGCCTGTTCAGTGGTTTCCAGACCCTCTCCGCCGCGATCGCCACCGAGCTTCCGGAGGCGGCCCGCGGCTCGGCCCACTACCGTGTCCTGTTCCTCGCCGCGCTGACCCTCTTCGGGCTGACGTTCATCCTCAACACGGTGGCCGAGATCATCCGCGAACGATTCCGGCGGAGGTCGCATGAGCTCTGACCCGTTCCGCCGCCGCCGCCGTTCGACGCATGCGGCGCTCGCCGCCCATGGGGAGGCCTGGGTGTGGCTCACCGGTGGCTGCCTGGCGCTGGCACTGGCGATGATCATCGGCCTTCTGGGGTACATCGTCTCGGAGGGGGTGGCGACGTTCTGGCCGAAGCCGCTGGAATCCATCGAGCTCGCCGACGGCCGCCGCGTACTCGGCGAGGAGACGGAGCGCGACAAGGCCCCCAACGGCAGCGGCCGACGTCTCATCCGCACGGCCAATTTCGAACTGACGGGGAAGCACTTCGAGTGGTTTGCCGACGGGGAGGTGAAGGCCATGACGCGTTTGGCGGAGGCGACGGTCGTGGAACGGCTCGAAGGGGGGCGGTTCCATGGCTTTCCGTCGCGGCTCCTCCATGGCGGGGAGGTGATCGCCGCCGGCTCGGAGGAGGCTTGGCGTGCCTTCGGTGAGCATCACCCTTTCGTCCGCCGTCGCTGGCGGCAGGCTTGGCGGATCGACAAAGTCGACCGCGGCGTGCTCCAGCGCAAGCTGCGGGCAGCGCGGCTGGCGGTCGTCCGGGCCGAGCTCGCGGGGGGCCCGGAATCACCGGCCCGGGCCGCGGCGGTCGAGGCGGAGAAGGGCGTGGCCGCGGCGGTCGAGGCCGAGGAGCGCGCGCTCGACGGGCGGACCGCCGAACTGCGGGCCGGAAACGAAGGCTGGGGCCTCGAGTTCACCACCGCCGCGGGGGAGACGGTCCTCCTGCCGCTGGCCGAGATCGTCCGGGCCTGGCAGCCCAATCGGCTCTCCCTCCGGGAACGCCTCGGCGTCTACGTGTCGCGGTGGGGGGAATTCCTCGGCGACGACCCGCGCGAAGCCAACAGCGCCGGTGGTGTTTTCCCGGCGATCTGGGGGACGATCGCGATGACGCTCATCATGGCTCTCCTCGTCGCGCCGTTCGGGGTTCTCGCCGCCCTCTATCTCCGCGAGTATGCGTCGCGCGGGCCGCTGACGGCCGCCGTCCGCATCGCCATCAACAACCTCGCCGGCGTGCCGAGCATTGTCTACGGAGCCTTCGGGCTGGGATTCTTCTGCTACGTCCTCGGTGGCTCGATCGACGAGCTCCTCTTCCGCCCGGCGCTGGTCGCCGACGGGCAGCCGACCTTCGGCACCGGCGGTCTCCTCTGGGCCTCGCTGACGCTCGCGCTGCTGACGCTGCCGGTGGTGATCGTGGCGACCGAAGAGGCGCTTTCGGCGGTTCCCAACTCGATGCGCGAGGGGTCGTATGCCTGTGGCGCAAGCAAGTGGCAGACGATCCGCCGGATCGTCCTCCCCCGCGCTCTCCCCGGAATCATGACGGGGCTGATCCTGGCGATGGCGCGGGGGGCCGGCGAGGTCGCTCCGCTGATGCTCGTCGGCGTCAAGAAGCTCGCCCTCGACCTCCCCATCGACGGGACATTCCCGTTCGTCCATCCGGAGCGGGAGTTCATGCATCTGGCCTACCTGATCTATGACGTTGGCTTCCAGAGCCCCAACAGCCAGGCGGCCAAGCCGATGGTGTTTACGATCACGTTCCTCCTCGTCGCGATCATCGGGCTGTTGAATGTGGCGGCGATCTGGATCCGTGGCCGGCTCCGCCGCCGGTATGTCTCCCAGCAGTTCTGACGCCCGACCGGCGCCCCTTCCGATCCCCGCGAGTCCGCACGATGTCGACCTCACCGCCCCCTGCCGAACCGCCCCCTGCCGAACCGCGCCCTGCCGAACCGCGCCCTGCCGAACCGCGCCCGCCGACCCCGCCCGCGGGAGCCGCCGTCGACCGCCTCGCGGTGGTGGCCGCCGGTGGGCAGGTGCCGGCCGAAATCCACGAACGGGTCCGGCAGACGCCGGCCGTCCTCGAGATCGATCACTTCAACCTCTGGTACGGCACCAAGCAGGCGCTTCACTCGATCACGATGCCGATTCCCCACGGCAAGGTGACGGCGCTGGTCGGCCCGAGTGGCTGCGGGAAGTCGACCCTCCTCCGCAGCGTCAACCGGCTCAACGACCTCGTGCCGAGCGTCCGCATCAGCGGCGAGATGCGGCTCAATGGCGATCCGATCTACGACCAGCGGATGGACGTCATCGAGCTGCGGAAACGGATGGGGATGGTGTTCCAGCGCCCCAATCCATTCCCGATGACTATCTACGAGAACGTCGTCTATGCCCTGCGGATCGACGGTGAATCGAGGCGCGCCGTTCTCGACGAGGTGTGTGAGCGGAGCCTCCGCGGCGCCGCCCTGTGGGACGAGGTCAAGGATCGGCTTGGCGAGAGCGCCCTAGGGCTCTCCGGCGGCCAGCAGCAGCGACTGTGCATCGCCCGGGCGATCGCCGCCGAGCCGGAGGTCCTCCTTCTCGACGAACCCTGCTCGGCCCTCGATCCGATCGCCACCGGCAAAGTCGAGGATCTGATCCAGGAGCTGCGCGGGCTCTACTCCGTGCTCATCGTCACCCACAACATGCAGCAAGCGAGCCGCTCGAGCGACTACACCGCTTTCATGTATCTTGGGCGGCTGATTGAGTACGGCCCGACGACCGACATCTTCACCAAGCCGGTGCTCCGCGAGACCGAGGCCTACGTCACCGGGCGCTTTGGATGAGCCGGTGGGGTCGTGAACGGCGTGGGCTAAGGTCCAACGGAGGCCTCCCGACGGGAGGGATAGATGACGCGGCATATCGAACGGCAGATCGGCAATCTGAAGGAGAAGATCCGCCGCGTCGGCACCGTTGTCGAGGAGGCGATTTCGAAGTCGATCTCGGCGGTCATCAACCGTGATGTCCCACTCGCCCAGCGCGTCCTCGCCAGCGACGAAGCGTTCGACCGGATGGAGGTCGAGGAGGAGTGTCTCAAGATCCTGGCGCTGTACCAGCCGGTGGCGGCCGATCTCCGCTTCGTCGTCGCGGTTCTCAAGATCAACAACGATCTCGAGCGGATGTGGGATCTGGCCAAGAATATCGCCAAACGGGTCGCCCAGCTCGAGGGGGCGGGGCCGGTCGAACTGCCGCCGGAAATCCGCACGATGGCAATGCAGGCCGAGGAGATGGTGCGGGGATGCCTGACGGCGGTGATTGACGGCGACCCGGTCCTGGCGCGGAGGATCCGCGAGCAGGACGACATCGTCGACGAGGCCCGCCAGAAGGCCCGCCGGCGGATTCTCGCCGGCATCAAGCAGCAGCCGGAGAACGTCGAGGCCCTCCTCCGCGTCAACTCGATCACCAAGCACATCGAGCGGATCGCCGACATGGCGACGAATGTCGCCGAGGATGTGATTTACATGGTCGAAGGGGAGATCGTCCGCCAGCGCCCGAAGGAGTGACTCCCGCGTGGCCTGCCTGTGGGGGAGCCGTCCATGCCGTCGGTTCCCCTCCCGGCTGGCGACGGCTCCTTCCCGCCACCGCTGGGCCGATCGGCCGTGACGGTGGATGAAAGCCGTTTTTCCCGGCCAAACGCCGGTGGGCGGCTGCTCCCCC
>SIAG01000002.1 GCA_009691925.1 Planctomycetaceae bacterium | reverse complement strand
GGATCCATGGCGGCGACTTTCTCCGCATCCTCCAGACCGTCGGCGGGAGCCAGCGCCATCCAGACCAGGAACGTAACGACCCCGATTCCGATCCCCACCACCGAGAGCGGTTGGGGGCCGGGGCGGTAGTGCCGCCGCAGGCACCAGAGCACCGCGGCGACCGCGATCACCCGCAGTGGATAGAGATAATTGAAGCCACTGGTGAAGGCCTGCGTGAGGATCGTGACGGCGGTGAGAACGAGGAACGGGAGGAGGCAGGCGACGGCCGATGGCCCATGCGTGACCGCGGGCTCTCCGTCGGTCACCGCTGCCGCAGCCGGCGCTGCGATCGCGGCGCCAGCGGGGCTCGTGGCTTCCGCCATCGGCAGACCGGCGTCAGCCGGGGCTCGGATCGAGAAAAACGACATCTGCTGCGCGACCCAGATTGTCCCCAGCCCGACGATGAGAAACGATATCCAGCCCGCCTGCGAGTGGAATCCGTCGACGGCGATGTTGGGATCGATCCAGATGCCGACGAGGATCAGGGCGGTGATCCGCACCGCATTGGCCAGCCAGATGATGCCGATGCCGATCGGAAACAGGAGGAACGATTGCGGGAAACGGTGGATCTGGCGAAACCACCACAGGTAGCCCGTCAGCAGCATCGAGATCAGTCCGATCCCCTGGAATCCGCCGCAGGCTTTCTTGATCTCCACCTTGAAGGCGTCGGTCCCGATGACGAAGGGTTCGGGTCTGATGACCGGAGCGCCGGCGAACGGGGCCAGGAGGGTTTCGACGAGATCGACCGTCGTGCTCCCGGTGTACGACCAGAACAGCCCGGTGAACCGCTCGACATAGAGGGCGGCCCAGAAGATCGCCGTGACAAAGGCCGCAAAGCCGACGAAATATGGGACCTGCCCCGGTCTCGGCAGCCACATGGCCAGCGCCGACACGCCCCAGACAGCCGCCACCGCCATCACAAGCAGGAACTGTCCCCACCGCCCTAGCACCGGCTCGATCATTCCGCCGGCCATCCCCCACAGGCAGGCCACGAGCGTCGCCGATGACAGGCCATTCCACGCCAGGATCGGGCGCGACAATCGCGAATCCCGGTACTCCGCCGCATGCTTCCTGACGTGGTTGAGGAGCAGCCCGACGAGGGCCAGCAGGACGATCCGCCAGCGATTGAAGCCGGTCGACTCGAGGACATCAGCCCGGAGGGTGGCGATCGGCCCTGAGAAGCAGAAAACCACCACGGCCATCTCGAGGATGACGATCGCCGCACGGCCACAGAACGCCCACCATGGGGGAAGGGCGGGGGGCTCGGTGGGTGAAGGCTGCGGGGGGGGCATGGATGGTCGGTGGCGAAGGCCTGGGCTCACGGACCCGGGAGGGGGCCGGTGGTCGAGAGCTTGATCCGGCAGAGGTGGGAATCGGCCGTCATGTAGAGCGTTTTGCCGTCATCGCCGAAGCCACAGTTGGCCGTTGCCTGACCGGTGAGGATCGTTCCCAGGTGGGTGCCATCGGCGGCGATGACGAGGACGCCGCCGGGGCCGGTGGCGAAAACGTTCCCCAAGGTATCGACCTTGAGCCCGTCGGGAAGCCCCTTCTTTCGTTCCTTGAAGAGCTTGGTGCCGTCGAAGAAGGTCTTGCCGGCATCGAGCGTACCGTCGGCCTGGACATTGAAGACCTTCCAGATCGGCGCCTGGGGATCGGACTGGGCCACATACAGACGTTTCTCATCGGGGGAAAAGCCGATGCCGTTGGGACGGGTCATCGTATCGCACAGGAGCGTCACCGTGCCGTCGGGGGTGACCCGGTAGACGCCGCAGAAATCGAGCTCGCGGCGTTCGTCATCGAAGCCCTTGGGGAGGCCGTAGGGGGGGTCAGTAAAATAGATCGCGCCGGAGGAGTGGACGGCGACGTCGTTGGGGCTATTGAACCGCTTCCCTTTGTAGTTGTCGGCGACGGTCCGCTTGCCTCCGCCGGGCGTGAGCCGGCTGACGCGGCGGTCGCCATGCTCGCAGGAGACGAGGTTGCCCTGCCGGTCGAGCGTCAGGCCGTTGCTCCCCCGCTCGTTGCCGTAGGCCCCGGGGCCGGTGAAGCCGGCCGGCTCGAGGTAGGTCGAAAGCCCTTCCCCCTGCTTCCAGCGATTGACCCGGTTGCGGGGGATGTCGCTGAACAGGACGGCGCCCTCACCTTTCACCCACACCGGACCCTCCGCCCACTCGAAGCCACTGGCGAGGACCTCGATGACGGCATCCTTCGGCACCAAGCCGTCGAAGCGCGGTTCGAGCCGTTGGATCGACCCGAGGCTGGGAAGGAGATCGGCCGGGCCCCCCTCCTCGGCGCGAACCGCGGGGATAGCCAGAAGGAGCGCGAGGCACAACAGCGGCAGGCGGCGCATGACGGTTTCCTTCGGGGGCGTCGGCGGAGGGGGATCACGGCGAATCGCCGCGACGACGACGCCCCCCCGGCTGGCAGCAGTCTACCCGATCACCCCGGCTCCTCCATCAAGCCGCCGTTGTCCCAGGCTCCCCCCCGCGAACCGGGGCCGATCACGAACCAGAGCGTGACCGCGGCCATGAGGAGGGCGAAGACGAGGACGAGGGTCAGCGCGATCCCCATCGCACACCCCGCCTGGCCGTCATTGGTGCGGTGGGAGGAGAGTTGGGCGTCGCTGAGGCCCCCGCCGGCGTCCCCCGGGGCCGACGAAGGCGCGCTGTTGACAGAGCTGTCGATCGCCAAGAGGAAGGCCCGGGCATAGCGGAAGAGCCACATCGGCAGGGCCACCGACACGGCCAGACAGGCGGCCAGGGCCTGCTCCACCGAGCGGCCGGCGCCGAGGACGAGGAGGCCATAAAGGGCGATCGTCGTCAGGGCCGTGATCCCGTAATTGATGTAGATCGACCCCAGGTAAAAGCCCGGTTCGCGGCGGAAATCGAGGCTGCAGGCCGGGCAGCGGGGCTCCATCCGGAACCACCCGGCGAACAGGCGGCCGGCCCCGCACCGCGGGCAGCGGAGGCGGAGGGCGTGGCGGAGCGGGGCGGGCAGGCTGGGCATGGATGGACGGGCGCGGGAGCCTCCGGGAAACCGTTGCCATCGGTGCGAGCGTCGCGACCGTCGGGGGAGAAACGGCGGGGAGGCCAATCCGCCGAAACCCCTGTGTAGAGTATCGGAGTGGGGATCGGCGTGCCGTCGGTCCCCCGCCCGGACGGTGGGGCTATGAACGACAACGAAGAATACGTGCGGGAGTTCCTCGTCGAGTCGGCCGAGAATCTCGACCAACTCGACCAAGACCTCGTCGCCCTCGAGGAGAACCCGCTCGATTCCCAGCGGCTGGCGAGCATCTTCCGCACCGTCCACACGATCAAGGGGACGAGCGGATTCTTCGGTTTCGCCAAGCTCGGGGCGATCACGCACAGCGGCGAGCACCTCCTCGGCCAACTGCGGGATGGAAAGATCGATCTCGACAACGACGTCACCGGTGTTCTCCTTACGCTCGTCGACGCCGTCCGCTCGATCCTCGAGCGGATCGAGAAAACAGGCGGAGAGGGGGAGAGCGATTTCCACGATCTCTCCCAGTCGCTCGACCGGGTCGCCTTCGAGGCGGCCCAGCGCCGGGAGAATGGCGGCGTCGTCGTCACCCGCCTGACGCCGCCGCCCACCCCGGCAGCACCGCTGACGGAACCGGTCGTGGCAGCGATCCCGGCCGAACCGGAGCTCCCTCCGGCTGCGGCTGAAAAAACGGCTCCGGTCGACGCGTTACCGCCGGAGATCTGCGCTCCGCCGGCGATCAGGGCTGCGGTGATCCCCGACATGCCCGCTGTGCCGGACCTGCCGGCTTGTGCGGAAGCGGTGGAGGTCGTTCCGGCGGGATTGTCCGCAGCGCCCCCGCCGCAGCCGGCCGCGCGAACGACGCGGCCTGCGGTGGCCGAGCAATCGATCCGGGTCGATGTTGGCCTCCTGGGGACGCTCGTCGAGCTCGTCGGCGAGCTCGTTCTCGCCCGCAACCAGCTTGAGTCGACCGTCCGCCACGCGACGGCCGCCCGGGGGGACGATCACCCCGAGCTCCTCAAGGTCGTGCACCGCATCGACGCCGTCACCGCGTCGCTCCAGGCAGCGGCGATGAAGACGCGGATGCAACCGATCGAGCACGTGTTCAGCAAGTTTCCGCGGATTGTCCGCGATCTCGCCGTGACCTGCGGGAAGGAGGTGACGCTCGAGATCGACGGGGCCGACACCGAGCTCGATCGTTCGCTCATCGAGACGATCCGCGACCCGCTCACGCACCTCGTCCGCAACGCCGTCGACCATGGCATCGAGCCCCCCGAAGTGCGCGTGGCCCGGGGAAAGCCGGCGGCCGGCCGGCTGTCGCTGCGGGCCTACCACGAGAGTGGTCAGGTGATGGTTGAGATCCGTGACGACGGCGGCGGGATCCCTGTCGATGCAGTTCGGAAGAAGGCGGTTGCCAAGGGGCTGGTGAGCTTTGAACAGGCCGCACTCCTCCCCGATGAACGCGTCCTCCACTACATCTTCGAGCCGGGCTTCTCGACCGCCGCCAAGGTCACCGACGTGTCGGGGCGGGGCGTCGGCATGGACGTCGTGCGGACCAACATCGAGGCGATCGGCGGGGCGGTCGACATCGGGAGCGTCCCCGGCACGGGCACCACCGTCCGGGTGCGGATCCCGCTCACCCTGGCGATCATCCCGGCACTCATTGTCTCCTCCGGCAGCCACCGGTTCGCGATCCCCCAGGCGGCCGTCCGCGAGCTGATCGCGCTCCGCGCCGGCACCAATGGTCAGGCGGTGTCGGTCGAGGGGCTCGAGGGGGCGCCGGTGATGCGTCTCCGCGGCCGACTCCTGCCGCTGGTGTTCCTCGGGGAGCTCCTCGGCCTCGAGGCCGCGGCCGCCCCTGGCCAGCCGGCGCGGGGCACGGTCGTGGTGCTCCGCAGTGACGAGGTCGAATACGGCCTCGTCGTCGACGGCGTCACCGTCAGCGAGGACATCGTCGTCAAGCCGATCGTGGCGGTGCTCGTGGCGCTTGGGCTCTACGCCGGCGCCACGGTCCGCGGCGATGGCGCCGTGGTGCTGATCCTCGACCCGCGCGGCATCGCCCAAGCGGCGAGGGTGCCCCACCGGCCCGCATCGGAGCGTGCGGCGGAGGCCAACGCAGCCGACGCAGCCCCGCTCGAGCGCTACCTCGTGTGCGAATCGCCGGCGGGGCGCGTTGTTGCCGTGCCGCTGGAGGAGGTCGCCCGGCTCGAGACGTTTCCACGCGACCGGATCCAGCACGCGGCCGGGCAGATGGTGGTCCATCGGGAGGGAAGGCTGACGGCGATCGCTGACATCGACGCCGTCCTCGCCGGCACGCCGCAACCGGTCGACACGCCGGCGGTGACCGCCGTGATCCTTGCGGCGACGCGCGGCGAGGTGGCCCTCCGCGTCCGCCGGATCCTCGAGGTGGTCACTCCCGAGGCACCGATCAACCACGGTCTGTGTGCCCGTGGCGTGCTCGGGACGATCGCCGTGGCCGGTCGGGCCACCGAGGTGATCGATATCCGGCACGCCCTCCCCGGTGCCCCTCCCACCACGGCCAAACCCGGAGTAACCGCATGACGCCCGCCGCGGAGATGATCGACCCGGGAAATCTGGCCCAGACGCGTCGCTTCTGCACGTTCGTCGTCGCCGGCCGGGCCTTCGCGGTCGATGCCAGCGCCGTGCAGGAGGTGTTCCGCGGGACGGTGACGACCCCGGTGCCGCGCGGTCCGGCGGCGATCCGCGGGCTCCTCAACCTCCGTGGCCGGATCGTGCCGGCGATCGACATGCGCCGCCGGATGGGTTTCGAGCCGATCGGCGATGAGGGGATCCACGTCGTGCTGACGGCCGGCGGCGAGACGCACAGCCTCATCGTCGACGCCCTCACCGACGTCGTCGACATCCCCGTCGCATCGATCGAGACGTCGACGGTCGGGGCGGAGGGGAGCCTGGGAGAGTGCATCGAGGGGGTGGTTGCCGCCCGGGACGGCCTGGTGCACTTGCTCGGGATCGAGGCGATTCTGGCAGGATTGGTTGAACCGACTGTCGAAAGGAAGATCCGATGAGCGTGCAGGCAGACGGACGGAATGACCGCCGCGGGTGGCTTCGGGAGCTGGTGGCGTTCGCCACCAATCCCCTCCTCCTCGCGCTCCTGCTGGTGTCGCTGGTGCCCCTGGCTGTGATGGGCTACGCCACCTACCGCAGCGCCTCGCAGGCGCTCGATGTGGAGGCGCGGGGGAAGCTCACGGTCGTCCGTGAGATCACCGTCAAGCGAGTAGAAAGCTACTTCGCCGACATCCACGACCACCTCCGCGTGCTGGCCGACAATCCCTCCACCCGCGGAGCGCTTGCCGATTTCCGCGAGGGCTTCCGCACCGTTCTCCAGGACGACGCCGTGACCGAACCGGAGCAGGCCCGGGCCCGGCGCGATCTCGGGGCGTGGTATGCCAACGATTTCGCCCCCCGCTACAAGGCGGAGAAGAATGCGGAGAAGAATGCAGAGAATGACAAAGAGATCAAGACCGAGGGTCTGACGGCCGTCCTTGGCGATGCCTCGACCTGGCTCCAGGATCTCTATCTGGTCCGGAACGCAAACCCGAACGGATCAAAGGATCTCCTCGACGCCGCACCCGACACCTCGGCCTACAGCCGGGCCCATGCGCTGCATCATCCGATGCTCCGCAAGGTGCTGCGGAGCTACGGGCTCTACGACATCTTCCTCATCGATGCCGAAAGCGGCGAGATCGTCTACAGCGTCTTCAAGGAAATCGACTTCGCCACGTCGCTCAAGAACGGTGCCTTCGCCGAGACGGGCCTGGGGCAGGTGTTCCGCCAGGCGGCCGCCGCCGGGCGCGGGGATGTTGTCTATTTCGGCAATTTCGGCCCCTATCTCCCCTCCTACGAAAAGCCCGCCGGGTTTATTGCAGCGCCGATCCTCGTCGGCCGGAAGGTGGTTGGCGTGCTCGCCTTCCAGTTGCCGCTGGATCGGATCAACGCGGTCGTCGGCGAGACCCTCGGCCTGGGCGCCAGCGGCGAAACCTACGCCATCGGGCCCGACAGGTATTTTCGCACCGACTCCCGGTTTCTCGAGCGGCTCGGCGTGAAGACGACGATCTGCAACCCGAAGTACACGGTCAAGACAGCGCCGGTGGAGGATGTCTTTAAAAATGGTGGCAGCGGCACCGGCCCGGCGCTCGATTACCGGGATGAGCCCGTCCTCTCCTCGTGGGGGCCAGCGCTCGTCCACCCGGCCGACGGCCCGGGCAACGGCGCGGTACGGTGGGCGATCCTGTCAGAAATCGATCAGGCGGAGGTGTCGGCCCCGATTGATACCCTGAAGCGCTTCGCCGGCTGGATCTTCGGCCTGACGACACTCGGCGTGGCCCTCCTCTCGGCGCGGATCGCATCGTCGTTCAGTCGCTCAGCGCGCCGCCAAGCGAAGCTCGTCGACGGTATCAAGGACAACACCCACACCCTCGCCAGCGCCTCCGAGGAGCTGACGAGCGTCAGCCAGCAGATGAGCGCTGCGGCGGAGGAGACGACCGCTCAGGCAAACCTCGTCTCCGCGGCCGCCGAGGAGGTCAGTGCCAACACGAAGACGGTGTCGGGCTCGGTCGAGAACCTTGTCCAGAGCATCTACGAGATCGCCCGCTCCGCCCAGGATGCCGCCGGCGTCGCCCGGCAGTCGGTCGACCTGGCGCGGGCGACGTCCAAGACGATGGACAAGCTCGGGACATCGAGCGCTGAGATCGGCCAGGTGGTGAAGGTGATCACCTCGATCGCCGAGCAGACCAACCTCCTCGCTCTCAATGCCACGATCGAGGCGGCGCGGGCCGGCGAGGCGGGGAAGGGCTTCGCCGTCGTCGCCAACGAGGTCAAGGATCTCGCCCGCGAGACCGCCAAGGCCACCGAGGATATCGGGTCGAAGATTGAGGCGATGCAGGCCGACACCTCCAAGGCTGTCCGTGCGATTGGCGAGATCGTGGCGGTGATCGAGAAGATCGACGGGCTGCAGACGAAGATCGCCGCCGCGGTCGAGGAGCAGAGCGTCACCACCAGCGAGATCAGCCGCAACATCGGCGAGGCGACGACCGGCTCGACGGAGATCGCCCAGAACATCGGCCAGGTGGCGCAAGCCGCGCAGAATACCGCCGAGGGGGCGAGCAACGCCCAGCTCTCGAGCCAGGAGCTGGCGCGGATGGCCCAGAACCTGCAGCGGCTCGTGGAGGAATACCAGAAGTGACGCCGGGGCCTTGGGGCCCCGGTCCACGCTGATCCGATGGCTGATTCCATGCGTGCCCTGATCGTCGATGATTCCAAGCCAGTGCGGAGCATCCTCGCGAAGATGCTCGGCGACCTCGGGTACGCGTGCGAGCAGGCGGCCGACGGCGAGGAGGCGCTGGCGATCCTCGCCCGCAGCGGCCGGCCGGACGTGGTGACGGTCAATCTCCACATGCCGGTCATGGACGGCTTTACGCTCATCGAGCGGATCCGTGGCCAGGCCCTGTTGAAAAGCCTGCCGATCGTGGCGATGTCGTCCGACAGGGCCCCGGAGGTGGTCGACCGGGCGATTCGGGCGGGGGCCGGCGTCTTCGTCGCCAAGCCGTTCACCCCGGCAGCGATCGGTGAGGCCATCGCCGCCGTCGGCGCCCAGACCGTTCCCCGCCCCGGTGCCGCTCTCGGCCACGCGCCGGTGCGGATTCTCGTCGTCGATGATTCGGCGGCGATCCGTGGCGTCGTCTCGGCGACGCTCTCGGCCGATCCGGAGTTGAGCGTGACGGGGACGGCGGCCGACGGGGTCCAGGGGCTCGCCCGGGTCGCCGAATCCCGCCCCGATGTCATTCTCCTCGACGTCGAGATGCCGGTCATGGACGGGCTGACGATGCTCCGGGAGCTCCGTCGTATCCACCCCCGCTTGCCGGTCGTGATGTTCTCGACGCTCACCGAGCGCGGCGCGAAGGTGGCGCTCGATGCCCTCGTAGCCGGCGCTAACGATTACGTCGCCAAGCCGAAGGGGGCCAGCAGCGAGGAGGTGACGGCACGGATCCGAGAGGACGTGATTCCCAAGCTGAAACAGTTTCGCCGGCAGGTGTCGGCGCCGGGGGGCGCCGCCGCTCACCTCCAACCCAGATCTACGCCCCGGCCCCGTGCCGACCCTGTCGCGGTGGTGGTCGTGGGAGTGTCGACCGGCGGGCCGGTGGCGCTGTCGGACTTCCTCCCCGCGTTTGTAAAAACGGCCGGGGTGCCGGTGCTCATCGTCCAGCACATGCCGGCCGTGTTCACCGCCCACCTCGCCGAGCAGCTCACGAAGGTCTGCGGCCTGCCGGTCCGGGAAGCGCCCGACGGCCATGAGCTCGGCGCCGGCGACATCCTCCTCGCTCCCGGCGGCCGGCATCTCAAGGTGGCCAGCGCAGGCACGAAGGTGATCGTGAAGATCGACGACGGCCCCCCCGAAAATGGCTGTCGGCCGGCGGCAGACGTTCTCTTCCGCAGCGCTGCGGCGGTGTGGGGGGGGGCGACGCTCGCCGTCGTCCTCACCGGGATGGGGAAGGACGGGCTCAAGGGGAGCGCGGCGATCCACGCCGCCGGCGGCACGATCCTCGCCCAGGACGAGATCACGAGCGTCGTCTGGGGGATGCCTGGGCATGTCGCCCGAGCGGGCCTGGCCGAGGCGGTCCTCCCCCTCCGGCAGCTCGGCGTCGAGGTGGGGATGCGGTTGCGACGGCGCGGCTGACCGTCGCTCCACGGCCGGGCGGACCCCAGACAGGACGGCACCCTTGAAGGTCAATCCCCAGCAGCTCGCCTTCCTGGCGACCTTCCTGAAGCGGCGCAGCGGCGTGGTCATCGACGCATCGAAGGCCTATCTCGTCGAGGCCCGGCTCCTGCCGGTGCTGCGGCAGCGGGGCCTCCCCGATTTCGAGGGCCTCGTCGAGCGCGTCCGCAGCGCCCGTGATCCCGGGCTCGAGCAGGATGTCCTCAATGCGATGATGACGCACGAGACGTCGTTCTTCCGCGATCGATCGCCGTTCGAGACGGTCAAGCAGCTGCTCCCCGATCTCCTCAAACGTCGGGCTGTCGCCAGGCATCTGGTCCTCTGGTCGGCGGCCGCGTCGTCGGGGCAGGAGGCCTATAGCTTGGCGATGCTCTTGAACGAGCACTTCCGCGAGGCGCTCGCCGGCTGGTCGGTGCGGATCCTCGCCACCGACATCTCCGAGCCGGTATTGGCCCGGGCCCGGGAGGGGCTCTACAGCGATTTCGAGGTCGCCCGCGGCCTGCCGGTGGAGCTTCGCGACAAGTACTTTGTCCGGCTCCAGGGGAAGTGGAGCATCGGGCACGACTGCCGGAAGTACGTCGAGTTCCGGAGGATGAATCTCCTCGAGGCCTGGCAGGGGGTGCCGCCGTGCGACCTTGTCTTCCTGCGGAACATCCTCATCTATTTCGACGTCCCGACCCGCGCCGCCATCCTGGCGAAGATGCGATTTACCGTCCGCCCCGACGGCAGCCTGTTCCTCGGCGGCGCCGAGACAATGCTCGGCGTCTGCGACACCTACGACCGCGTCGAGGGGGTCGGTTGCAGCGCCTACCGGCCACGGAGCGGCCCCGCCCCGAAGCGCTCTTGAGGGGGCCGGCCGGGCTCGGCTGCGGAGGGCCCTTTCCGCGTCGAGGAGCAAGGGGGGGGACGATCTCGAGCGGAGCAACGCGGGCCCGAAGCGGTTGGACCATCACGTCCGTTTTTCCGCGTGACGCCTCAGTGCCTTCGTCGCCCTGTTCTCTGGCTCCAATTTTTCCGAGGGCCGAAGGAGGCCAATCTGATGGCGAGCGAAAACCACGAGGCGCCCGATCATTCCCCGGATTCGCCCCCCCGGCGCGACCTCGGAGATGTCGAGGGAGGGCCGCGGGACGACGCGGCGGCCGAGCCAGCCATCGGCGCCTGGCTGCGGGTCCTTCTCGATCCGCGTTCCATCGAGCGGTTGCTCGTCGCCGGTGGATGCCTGTCGATCCTCGGCCTGATCGCCACGCTCGTCAGCCTCGGGGTGTTCGAGGACCCGCGCGTCGTGGCCCTGGCGCTGGTCAGCGCGACGCTTTTCCTGCTCGGTGCCGGCTGGGGAGTCACGCTGCGCTCCCGTTACCATCGCGCCGGGCAGGCGATCACGTTCCTCGCCTGCGTGGCCGCCCCGCTCAATCTCTGGTATCTCGATTGGCAGGGGATCGTGACCGTCGACGGGCATCTGTGGGTCGGCGGTCTCGTCTGCTGCCTCGCCTATGCGGCAACGGTGGTCGTTCTGCGTAATCCGGTCTTTTTCTGGGCCGTGGAGGTGGGGGTGACGCTCACCACGCTGCTCCTCCTCGGCGACCTCGGGCGGGGCACGGATAGCGCGTGGGTGTGCATTGCGCTGTTGGGCCTGGCAGCGATCTCGATCCACGCCGAACGGGCCTTCGCCATCGAGGATCCGGTCTACGACCGTCGTCGCTTCGGTCGTCCCCTCTTCCTGGCAGGGCAGGTGCAACTCCTCGCCGCGGCCATCGGGCTCCTCGGGCTCCAGTTGGCGGCCTGGTTCGTCCCTGATTGGACGGTCGCCGGCTGGGCATTGGGGGGGAGCAGGGTGGCGACGGCGGCGCCGGTGGCCGCCGGGCTGTGGCTGGCTGCGGCGTATCTCTGGGTCATCTCGAGTCTCGAAGGGAGTGATCGGCCCGCGGCGCTGCGCGGGGCGTTCTCCGGCCTGGCGGCGACCGCGGTTCTCCTCGCCGGTGGCACAATCCTCGAGGATCTCGTCACGGTCGATCTCCTCATCCCTCTGGCAGCCGCTGCCGGCTTGGTGGTGTTGGCGACGGGACGGGCCTGTGACGGCGTCGCCGGCAGCCCCGCCTTCCGCACCATCGGGCGTGCCTGGCGGACTGTCGGGCTTTTGATGGTGGCCGTTGCGGCGATGGCGACGATCATGCAGGGGATCTTCCGCTTGGTCGGTGACGAGACCGGGCTGGTCGGAGTCGGCCTGCTTCCCATGGCGACCGCGGGCCTCGCCGCTCTGGCCGCGTTCGTCGCGGTCAACGCCTCGCAGCGGCGCTTCCTCCTCCTCGGCGCAGGGCAGATCGTGGGGGTGACCGGCGCCGGATGGGTGCGGCTGCTCCATCTGCAACCGGCCCAGGCCATCGAGCTCGGTGCCACGGCGGCGGGGCTGTTGCTGCTGGCCACCGGCTGCAGTTGGCGGGTCAGGGAACGGCCGGGGCAGCGTGACGCCGGAGTCGGTTTTCTCCTCTCCGTCGGGAGCCTAGTGGCGGCCGGACCGGTGCTCTGGAACGTCCTCGGCAACCGCTGGTCGGGGGGGCGGCCGGTGCTGTTCGACGAGATGCTCCTCGTCACCGCCCTGCTGCCGTTGGTCGTGATCGGGTGCGGGGTCAGGATCCGTTCCGCCGCGCTCGTCGGCGTCGGCGGGATGGCAATCTATCTGTTGACGCTGTTTGCGAATCTGGTCTACCGTCCTGAGCTCGCCGTGGGAATCTATCTCGGCGTGGGTGGCCTGATGATCTTCCTGATCGGGATCGCCCTGTCGGTGTGGCGGGATCGGATCCTCGAAATCCCCGGTCGCATCGCCAGTCGTCGGGGGATCTTTCAGGTGATCGACTGGCGATGAGTGCCCGGGCCGTCTCTGCCTGGGCTAACCCTTCCACTCGACGCCGAGGATCGAGACGTCGTCGAGCGGGCCCTTCGGCTGGCACCACGCCTGAACCGATTCGAGGAGCTTCGTGACATTCGTCTCCACCGGCTCTCGGCGGAGCGACTCGACCAGCGCCGTCATCCGCTCGTTCCCCATCTGGTCGAGCTTCTCGTCCATCGCCTCTGGCACGCCGTCGGAGTAGAGGTAGACGCGGTCGCCGGGCTGCAACTGGAGCGTCTCCTCGGTGAACTCGACGTCGGGCACAAAGCCGACCGGGAAGCTCTCCACCTCGAAGAGCTTCAAGGGGCCCTCCTTGGGGACGTGGAGCAGCGGCGGATGACCCCCCGACGTGAAGCGGAGCATCCCGGTGGGGACGTGGAGCACGCCGTAGAGGATCGTGAAGTAGAGGCCGACCTGGTTATCGGCCTGGAAGAGGTTGTTGAGCTGCGTCACCACCTCGGCCGGCGACACCACCACCGGCGGCCCGCCGTCCTTCCCCGGGCGCACGAGGAGCGAGGAGTCGGAGATGCGGTTGGTGAGGAAGGCACCGACGGTCACCGCCAGGAGCGATGACGGCACACCGTGGCCGCTGACGTCGACAATGAACATCCCGAGATGCTCGTCGTCGAGCGGGAAGACGTTGAGGAAGTCGCCGGCGAGCTCGTTGCAGGGGACGTACTTCCAGGCGACCGTCGCAGAGGGGACGTCGATGGCCTTGGCCGGGAGCAGCGATTGCTGCACCTTTGCGGCGGCGTGGAGGTCGCGCGTCATCCGCTTGTTGCTGCGCTCGATCTGCTCGTTGAAGGCCGTCAGTTCGAGGTAGGCCTTCTGGAGTGAATCCTTCGCCACGGAGAGCGATTGGTTGGTGACGATCAGTTCCTTGTTCTTCGTCACCGCGTTTTCGAAGATCGAGACGAGGAGGTTGAGCACCTGCTGGCGGCCCGCCTGAACCTTGAACTTCTGCCCGGAGATCGTCACCTCCATCTCGCTGCCGGGGCTCGGCGATTCCGCCTCCAGCGGCGTGTCGAGGAGCGAATCCATGCGCCCGAGAAGATAGTTGGGATCGTAGGGCTTGGTGACGTAGTTGTCGGCCCCGGCCTCGAGGCCGCGGATGATGTCGACCGGGTCGGAGAGCGACGAGAGGAGGATCAGCGGAATCGTCTGCCACGACGGATCGGTCTTGGCGATCTTGCAGAACTCGTAGCCGTTCATCTCCGGCATCTCGATGTCGGAGATAATGAGATCGGGCCGCTTCTCCTTGAGGAGCTCGACCGCTTTGAGGCCGTTGATCGCCCAGCGGACCGTGTGGCCCGCATCAACGAGGCGCTTCTCCAGCATCTTCGCCTGGATCCGGCTGTCCTCGGCGATGAGGACATCGACACGGTGGCGCGGGCTGTAGGGACTCGGGGCGCTGCCCGGGGACGGGGTTTCGCTCATGGCACCACGGGGGGAAGAGGCGACCCCGAGGATGTGTCATGGGGCCGGTGGAGGGGAATCCGTGCTGATTGGCTGACAGCTTGGAAGACAGCTTGGAAGACAGCTTCGCCAGGGGATCAGAACTTCCCCAACGACTCGGCCTGATCTTTGTGGATCGAGAACAGTTTGTTGAGGTTGGTGAGCTTGAAGACCTCATAGATCTGCGGATGGATGCTGCACATCTTCAGCTTCCCCTTGAGCGTTCCCATCTTGCGGTGGATCTGACCGAGGAGGCCGAGGACGGCGCTCGACATAAACTCGACGTTGGAGAAGTCGAGGAGCAGGTTCAGCCCCTGCCGGTCGTTGATCAACCGCAGCAATTCCACGCGCAGCTCATCGAGGGCGGTCTCGTCAAGGATCTTTTTGTCCTTGAACTTGGCGATCTCCGCCTTTTCCTGCTTGGAAACGTCGATCCTGCGAAAGGCGTCGCTCATGGACGATGGACCTCGGATGAAAGAGAAGAAGGGGAAGAAATGGGAATGGGGTAGAAAAGACAGTATATCCAGGCGGCGGTCCCGGTTCTCGTCGGGGGCGGTCAAAAGTTCGCCACCGCCTCGTCGACGTCGGCGTGGATGGGGAACAGCCGGTCGAGGTTGGTGGTCCGGAAGACCTCCGTGATCGAGGGCTTCATCCCGCACAGCCGGAGTTGACCGCCGGCGGCGTGGATCCGCCGGTAGAACTGGCAGAGCGTGTCGAGCATGGCGCTGGCGAGGAACTCGACGTTGCCGAGGTCGAGGAGGAGATGGATTCCCCGGGGGGCTCCCACCACCTGGCCGATTTCCTCCCGGAGGTCGTCCAGCGGGGCCCCGTCGACGAGCCGACGTTCGAGAATCCTCACGACATCCACGGTGCCGTGGCGGGTTGATTCGATGTGGCGGAACATGAGGGGCCGTTGATGCGGGGGAATGACTCCCCGAGTATAAACCGTTTTTCCCCCCGGATCATTCGCCCCGGGGAGGTTTTTCCGGTTCTGCGGCCCAGGCTGGAGAGGCCGGAGGACCGTGCGCCGCATCGCCCCCCCAAGTCAAAGAGGAGGTTTGCAGAGGGGCGTTCCGTGGCCTAGGTTTCCCCGGTCGGGGCCCGGTGCTCGATCCTGGGGAGGGCGTGTCATGTCTCGATTACCGGTCGGTTTCTGGGGGCCTCGGCCCCGCTGGGCGATCATCCCCCTCGCGGCGCTCGGCGTGGTGCTGGATTCGGTGGCGGCGCGGCAGTCGGCGGAGGTCGACAGGCCGGTGGCCGTGACCGCCCTGAAGCCCGTCCCGGGCGATAAAGAAGGTGACGGGATCTCCTCCGGTCCTGGGGAGGGGGGGCTGCCGATCGAAGTTCGCTACGGGGTTCCTTCGCCGCCAACGGCCCGATTGTGGCTGGAGCCGTCGCCCCGCTGACCGCGGCCGAGGCAATTTTCCAGCCCGGCTCGGCGGCCAAAAAAGGGCTTCGGACCTCGGCGCAAGTCTCGACTAGGCATAGTGTTGTGGGTTTTTCAAAGGCCCCTGCGCTGATTTACGGCATGAAATCTGCTGGGCGTCGGCCCGATGGCGGCGACCCTGCTGGCCGGATAGGCTGGTCCCTACCTGGAACGCCCCTCTGACGGCGGCCCGGACCCTCGATGGGGCTCCGTGCCGCCGTGGGCGTTCCCGTGCAGCGGTCGGGTCAGACGGCCCGTCAGCCATCGAGAGCCCGCTGCTCCCCACCGGAGCCACCGAACTATGGTCCTCACTCCCTCCCCCCCCCGTTCCCGCACGGTCGCCTCGTCACGGGGGACCTCCCCGGGCCTCCCCGGCGGGTTCACGCTCGTCGAGTTGCTCGTCGTGATCGCGATCATCGGTACCCTCGTCGGCCTCCTCCTCCCGGCGGTTCAGGCCGCCCGCGAGGCCGCCCGGAGCATGTCGTGCAAAAACCAGCTCAAGCAGCTTGGCATCGCCTGCCATTCGATCAATGACGCCAAGCGCGGCCTGCCGCCGGTCGCCTCGCCGTCGAGCCGAGATCTGGCCACGCTGGCCGGCAACGGCTACCGCGGGTCGACCGGATTCACCGCCTTCACCTGGCTCCTCCCCTACGTCGAACAAGGGAACCTCTTCGATCTCGCCAACCGGACCGTCTACACGCCGGTACCCGGGACCCCCGGGGCGGGCACGATTTACGCCGTCTCGATCTCGACTTTCCTCTGCCCGACGGAAATGTCGAGCGCCGGCGGGATGGGGGCCACGACCAGCGGCGGGGCAAAGGAATGGGCCGTCGGCAACTATGCCGTCAACTACAACGTCTTCGGCAACCCCGTCGCCGCGACCCCCGAGGCCCGCATCCAGGGGAGCTCGCGGATCTCACAGTCGATGCCCGACGGAACGACGAGCACCGTCCTTCTGGCGGAGAAGTACGGCACTTGCGGCTCCAGCGGCAATGCCGACGATTCGAGCACCAACGGCAATCTGTGGAGTGATTCCAACAGCCGCTGGCGCCCCGTCTTCTGCATCAATGAGACGATGCAGTCGCCATCGACCGCCGGCTACACTTCCTGTGCCGTCTTCCAGGCCGCGCCGCACTGGATCAAGGCGTGTGATTCGTCGCGGGCCCAGACCCCGCATTACGGCGGGATGAACGTGACCCTCGGTGACGCCAGTGTCCGAGCGGTGCAGGGGGACATCAACCCCGACACCTGGGCGAGCGTCTGCCACCCGGCCGACGGTCAGGCCGTGGGCGGCGATTGGTGATCCCGTTCCACACGCGCGGTCCGGCCGACCGCCAGGAGTGCCCCGGATGGCACCGCGCGCCGCGATTGCCCTCCTCACCGACCGCCGCTACACGGCCACCGAGGCCGCGGCGGGGGACTGGTATCTCGGCAACATTCTCGCCGATGATCGGCTCCTCGCCGCAGCCCTCGCGGCCCGGGGGCTGGCGAGCGTGCGCCTCGATTGGGCCGACGAACGAATCGACTGGGGGGCCTTCCGCGCGGTCGTCTTCCGCACCACATGGGACTACTACGACCGACAGGGGGAGTTCACCGCCTGGCTCGAGCGGGTCGGGCCGGTGGCGCGGCTGATCAACGACGCCGCGACGGTCCGCTGGAATCTCGACAAGCACTATCTCGCCGATCTCGCCGCCCGCGGCGTGCCGGTCGTTCCGACGCGGTTCCTCGAGCGGGGTACCACCGCCGGCCTGGCCGGGATCCTGGCCGCCGAGGGCTGGAGGGAAGGGGTCGTGAAGCCGGCCGTCTCCGGTGGGGCCCGGCACACCCACCGCTTCGATGCCGCCGGGGCCGCGTGCCTCGAAGGGATCATCAACCCGCTCCTGGTCAGGGAGGCGTTTCTCGTCCAGCCGTTTGAGCCCGACATCGTCACCCATGGCGAGGACACGCTGGTGATCGTCGGCGGACGCTTCACGCATGCCCTGACGAAGCGGGCGAAGCCGGGGGATTTCCGCGTCCAGGACGACCACGGCGGCACGATCCATCCCTGCACGCCGACCGCGGCACAGGTGGCCCTTGCCGAAAAGGCGATGGCGGCCTGCGAAAGCCCCCCGGCTTATGGGAGGGTCGATCTCGTCCGCCGTGCCAATGGGGCGTGGGCCGTGATGGAGCTGGAGCTGATCGAGCCGGAGCTATGGCTCCGCCGTCACCCGGCGGCGGCGGCGGCCCTTGCCCAGGCGATCGTCGGGCGGCTGCCGTGAGGGCGCGTCATTCCACCGTCACGCTCTTGGCGAGATTTCGCGGCTTGTCGACGTCGCAGCCCCGCAGGAGCGAGATCTCGTAGGCGAGGAGTTGGAGCGGGATGGCCGCCACGATCGGCTGGAGCCATTCCGGGACATCCGGGATCGGGATGACATCGTCGGCGACCTTCGCCACCTCGCGATCATCGGGGCTGGCGATGGCGATCACGGGGCCACGCCTGGCCTTGATCTCCTGCATGTTCGACATCACTTTGTCAAACACCTGCCCGCGCGGCACGAGAAACACGCTCGGCGTCTCCTCGTCGACCAGCGCGATCGGCCCGTGTTTCATCTCCGCGGCCGGATACCCCTCGGCGTGGATGTAGCTGATCTCCTTGAGCTTGAGGGCCCCCTCGAGCGCCACCGGATAGAGGAACTGCCGACCGAGGTACAGGACGTTGCGGACATGGGAGTAGCGCTCGGCCACCTGCTTCACGACCTCGTGGCAGCGAAGCGCCGCGCGCACGGCGTCGGGCAGGGCACGCAATTCGGCGATCAGGCGCTCCCCCTGGGACACAGAGAGGTGCCGGGTGCGGCCGAAGTAGATGGCGAGCATCGCCAGCACGCAGACCTGCGACGTGAAGGCCTTGGTGCTCGCCACCCCCACTTCGGTGCCGGCGTGGAGGTACACACCGCCGTCGGCCTCGCGGGCGATGCTGCTCCCCACCGCGTTGCAGATGGCAAGTGTCGTATGGCCCATGCGCTTTGATTCCCGCAGTGCCGCGAGCGTGTCGGCGGTCTCGCCGCTCTGGGTGATCGCCAGCGTGATCGTGTTGCGATCGACCGGCGGATTGCGGTAGCGCAGCTCGCTGGCATATTCGACCTCGACGGGGATCCTCGCCAGTTCCTCGAACAGGTATTCGCCCACCAATCCAGCGTGGTAGCTCGTGCCGCAGGCGGTCATGATGATCCGCTCCACGCCGCGGAGTTGCCGTGGATCGAGATTCAGCCCACCGAAACGGGCCGTCGCATCGGCATCGTCGAGCCGCCCCCGCATCGCGTTGGTGAGCGTTTCGGGCTGCTCGTAGATCTCCTTGAGCATGTGATGGGGGAAACCCCCGAGATCGGTGTCTTCCGCGTCCACCAACTGCCGCAGGTCATGGGTCGCACAGTCGACGGTGGCGGCACCGCGGGTCGACACCGACCAGCCCTTGGCGTCGATCCGGCACACCTGTCGGTCGGCGAGGTAGACGACCTTCTCGGCATGGTTGGCCAACGCGCCGGCGTCGGAGGCGATCGAGTGCCCGCGGGGGCCGATGCCAATCACCAGCGGGCTGCCGAGGCGGGCACCGACGATCGTTCCGGGTTCATGGCGACTGACGACCGCGAGGCCGTAGGTGCCGCGGACGACCTCCGTCGCCCGGGTGACCGCCGCGACCAGATCCCCCGACCAGAATCTGGCGAGGAGGTGGGGGAGCACCTCGGTGTCGGTGTCGGAGCGGAAGACGACGCCGTCATCCTCGAGTTGCTGTCGCAACTGGAGATAGTTTTCGATGACACCGTTGTGGACCACCGCGAAGTCCCCGGCTCCGTCGAGATGCGGGTGGGCGTTGCGCTCCGTGGCCGGACCGTGCGTCGCCCAGCGGGTGTGGCTGATCCCGCAGGTGCCGGCCAGCGGTTCGTCGTCGAGTGCGCTGGTCAGCGCGGCGATTCGGCCAGACCGCCTGCGGACGTGGATTCCCGCGTCATCGACCGTCGCGATGCCCGCGCTGTCGTAGCCGCGGTACTCGAGGCGCCGCAGACCCTCGAGGAGGATCGGGATGACGTCGAGCGAACCGGTGAACGCGATGATGCCGCACATGGCAGGGTTCTCTGGGGGGCGAAGGGAGGATCCTGCGAACGGATCAACGGGCAGTTAGAGGCTCAATCAGCTCGGCAGCCGGGGCGGGACGGCGGCCGGTTTGAAGCCGCAGCCTTCGTAGAGGGGCGCGAGTTCATCGGCACAGGTGAGCATCACGTACGGGACGCGACGGAGGCAAGCCGCGTTGAGCGCCCCTCGCACCAGCGCCGAGGCGATCCCCTTGCCGCGGGCATCATGACGGACGACGACGTAGTCCAGCTGCCAGTTCACCATCTCGGTGATGAGGAGGAATCCATCGATCGCGCGGTCCGGATCGCGGTGGAGAACGACATGGCGCACGCCGGGCCAGATGGCGAGGAACTTGCCCCGGGTGCGGAATTGGCCGGTGACAAGATCCCAAATCGAACGACAGGCCGGTTCGTCGTCGAGGATCTCCTGCACGGCCACGACATCGACCGGTTGGTCGACAGTCCATGGCGCGGTGGGCTCGCAGATCATGTGCATGGAAGCAACGATGGGCCGACCCCGGGTCTGGGCGTCGGACGGGGAGCAACTGCCGCCGGGCGGGGAGGGAATCCGAGGAGGGAATCCCTGGGCGGCGTCTCGGGAAGGATTCGGATTGTCGCCGTCATGGCCCGGAAAGGCAAACGATGGGCTTCATTCGGCCCGCTTGTCGCCGATCAGCGCTGTCCGGCGATGGCGTAGAGGGCGTCGGAGGAACGCACAAAGAGCACGCCGTCAGCAACCAGAAGCGACGCGGTCACCGGCTCGCCGAGCTCAAGCGAATTGACCAGATCAAAGGTCCGGCCCGCCTTCACGATCGACACCCAGCCGTCGTTCGATCCGAACCACAGCCGGCCGTCGGCGAGGAGGGGGCTGGTCCGATGCTGGCCGGTGTGGGTCCGCTCGAACCACAGCTCCGCTCCGGTGGCGGCGTCAAGGCACTGCAGCTTGCCGTCGTTGTGGAGGAGATAGACGAGGCCATCGGCGATCAGCGGTGTGCTCACGTCGGGGGTCCGTGGGTGGACCCAGGCGATCACCTCCGGCTTGTCGGAGCAATCGCCCGACAGCGCTTCGGAAACCTTCAGCCCCACCGTCGGGCCCCCCTTGGCCGTCGGGACGACGATCAACCCCGGGACGATGCCCGGGGAGGCGACGAAGCGGAACGTCGGATCGTGCGGCTTGGGATTGGTTTCGGTGGGGCCGTTGAGCTTCGAAAACCTCCACAGCTCTCGGCCGTCGCCGAGGGCGTGGCCGGTGATGCAATCGGCGCCGTGAACAACGAGGAACTCCCGAGCGCCATCCCGGTAAACGGCCGGCGAGGCGTAGGCGTGCTTGCATTCGAACTGGGCGTCGGTGGGGCGTTCGACCTCCCAGATCATCTTCCCCGTCGCGGCGTCGAGCTTGACGACCTTCCCCGTGCGGGTTTGGTCGTCGAGCTTCATCGGGCCGTGGATGAGCTGGAGATAGAGCGCACCGCCGTCGAGGACCGGCGTCGAAGTCATCCCGAATTGGATGTCGATCCGCCCGAAGCGTGCGTTGATGTCGGTCTTCCACACCTCGTCGCCGTCGACGGTGTGGCAGGCGAGGATGCCGGTGCCGAAGAAGCTCCAAACATGCTTGCCGTCGGTCGACGGGGAGGGGGAGGCGGAGTTGCCCTCGCCGGCCCGCGCGTCCTGATTGCCGCTCCCCACCTGTTTCTTCCAGAGGATTCGCCCATCCTTCGTGGAGAGCCCAACAACGACGAGGTCATCGCCGTCATTGCTGGTGAGGAAGATGCGATCCCCCCACACGCAGGGTGTGGCACCGGCCCGACCGGGGAGCGGGGTCCGCCACAGGACATTCTTCCCCTCTTTCGTCCAGTCGGTCGGCAGGCCGGTGGCCGCCGCCGTGCCGTCATGATTGGGCCCGCGCCAATCGGGCCAGTTCTGGGCCGATGCCGTCAGCGCGGGGACGAGGAGCAGGGCGACCAGGAGCGTCGCGACGGGGCGGGGCATGATGGATCCTGTGGGATGGTGGAGTGGAATGGGGCGCCGCGGGGGCGGCCATCAGGCATCCTTCGGCTGGCAGTACTCGAGATGGCGCTTGCTGTCGTCGAAGTTGCCGTAGTTGCAGGTGATCTCCTCGCCGGCCTCGATTTGGCGGCTGGCGATGCTGCTTTGCCCGTTCTCGTGGGTGTTGGCGTCGCGCGAGTGGTTCATGAACCGGGCATCGTCGATGCACAGGTAGTAGGTGTTGCCGTTTTTGTAGGCGTGCGACTCAAAGAACGCCCGCTGCAGGTCGGTCAGTCCGTGGGCGTCGAGGTCGCGCTGGTGGATCACGATGTCGACGTCGGAGAGCTTCCAGACGAGCGTCCCCGCGGGGATCGGCTCGGCGGCAAACAGCCCGACCCCGGCGATCGGGCTCCGGTCGAGGTACGTCTTCACCAGCAGCATCGCTGTCGCTTCCCCGGGGCAGGGCCTGCTAGCAGGCCTGGTAGTCGATCGTGATCTCCTCGCCGGCCTCGATGTCGCGGGCGGCGCGCCAGCCATCGTTGCGCTCGGCGCTGGGGGTGGTGGAGTGGTTGAGGAACCACCCTACCTCCATCTTCGAGAAGCTGTGCGGTACGCAGCAGTGCTCCTCCCGCTCGACCCCGTAGACAAGACAAAAGGCCTTCAGTTGAGGGTCTTTCTCCATCTCGGCGTAGGTCACGCGGCGGACCGTGTCGTCGAGGAACAGGGCGAGATAGGCCCCCTTCCGAACCGGATGCGTGACGAACACCCCGACTCCCGCGATCCCCGATGGCCGGAGGACGAACGACCGCTCGTCGGTCTCGCGCGGCTCGGTCGACAGAGGGATGTCGACGAACGTCAGATTGGTCGGCCGGTCGGCACCGGTGGCCTGTTGGTCGTGATCATTCATCGTGGCTTCCGCCCCCCGGGGAGCGGTGTCTGACGGAAAGAGAAAAGTAGGACCGGCAGGATTCGAACCTGCAACCAAGGGATTATGCCTCCCACTTCGGCTTTCGCCGCCCCTTTCGGGTTCGTGGTCTGGACCATACCTTCGCCCCGCCCCCGGCGGGATGCGTCTGCCGTCTGGCCTCTACACCTTCCGTCACGACCGGTTCGCACCGGTCCCGACGGCTTGGCTCGGGATTGGCATGTCACCCCCGGCGGATACCGGCGGCGACGAAGCGTTCACCGAGTTTGGCAGATTCTACCGCCGGCCCGGGCCACCCCCCGTGGGGCGGTCGGGGAGCGCGGCGGCAACCCGTGGGGCCTCACCCTGCGGAAGGATCCGTGTAGGTGGTGCCCGTCAAGTCCCCTGCTCTAACCGTTGAGCTACGGTCCCAACTGAAACGCGATTATGGATCCCGGGATCCCCCGAGGGCAAGGAGGAGGTCCGCGGGACGGTCGCCCCACGAATCCCGCCGGCCATCCCGGGGGATCACCCCGGCATCACTTGAGGATCTGGGAGAGGTTGTTGAAGTCGTCCCGCCACAGCGGCACCTCCTTGTCGAGGTTCACCCCCGTCGGCATCACGTCGGTGGTGCTGGCGAGGAAGGCCTCGTTGTTGGTGAGGAGGACGAAGTCGGTCTCGTAGAAGAGCCCCTCGCTGTCGCTTGGCGCGGTGATCCGCCGCAGCTTCAGCCCGTGCTCCCGGGCCAGTCCCTTCACTACCGGCCAGAGGTCGATGTAGCGGTTCTTGATGTTCATGCAGATGATCCCCTCGTTCTTGTCGGCGAGGTGATCGACGTAGAGCTTCATCGCCTCGGTCGTGATCAGGTGGGTCGGCACGGAGTCGCCGCTGAAGGCATCGACGACGATGAGGTCGAAGCGGTGGCTCCCTCCCTGCTGGAGCTCCTGTTCGAGCATCAGCCGGGCATCGCCGGCGACGAGCTCCTTCTCCGCCGGGCAGTCGGAGAGGTGGGTGAAGAGCGTTTTTGCTTGACGGATGACCTCGTCATTGATCTCGTAGAAGCGGTAGGAGTCGCCCGGCCTGGCGTAGGCCGCGGTCGTGCCGATGCCGAGGCCGATCGTGCAGATTCGGGCGCTGGCCTTGGCGTCGAAGGCGTGGATCGCCTTGGAGAGGCCGGTGTGCTCGCCGTAATAGGCCAGCGGGATGCGACGCTTGGCGATGTCGTCGGAGACGTATTGCTTGCCGTGGGCCGTGCCGCCGTGCCACATCGTGCGGTGATGGAGGGGGGTGCCGACATCGGTCTCCGCGATCTGGCTGACGCCGTAGAAGTTGCGGGCCTGATCGATGGAGTGATTCGGATCAGACATCCAGGTGCGGAAGAGGAGCAGCCCCCCCACCGCGCCGAGGGCAGCGAGACCGTACTTCCACGCTTCGCTCTTCGCCCCGGCGTCGCCCTTCGCTTGCTTCAGCGACGCGGTGAGGAGAACGGCGATCGCCAGGAGGAGCGAGCCGTAGATCGTCAGGCTCCACTCATGGTAGTCGGTCCACAGTCGGGGGGCGATGAGGCTGACGAACACGCCGCCGAGCGCTCCGCCGAGCGATACGAGCATGTAGAAGAGGGTGAGATGGTCGGCGTGGGGGCGAATCCGCACGATCTCCCCGTGGCAGACCATGCAGATCAGGAACATCGTCGTCGACAGGAGGATCACCTCCTGCCAATAGGGCATCCGGTGGCTGAATCCGATCCCCTCGAGGCCGTCGCGAAGGAAGTAGAACAGGCTGTCGCCGGCCACGGCCACGACCGCCGCCAGCATGAGCAGCGCCGTCGTGCGCCGCAGATACCAAGCCTCGTGGTCGAAGCAGATGATGAAGGTGAGGAGGTAGAGGCTCAAAGGAACGATCCACAGGAAGGGGATTGGGGCCACGTCCTGGCACATGTGGTTCGTTGTGGCCAAGAACACCATCGAGGCCCAGGCAGGAAGGAGGACCCAGGAGATCGGGTGGAACCAGGAGATCGGGTGGAACCAGGAGATGCCGCTGCTAGGGTCGGCCGCGCGGGCCCCCTGGGCGCCGTCGGCCTTGGCACTGTGCCGGAAGGAGAGATAAGCGATCGCGGCGCAGACGGCGGCGAAGACGGCGAAGGCGACCCGCCAGACGACGGTCTGCGTCCGCACGCCCCAGATCGTCTCGAAGAAGAACGGGTAGGTGAGGAGGGCGGCGAACGAGCCTATGTTGGAGAGGGAGTAGAGCCGGTAGGGCGACTTTCCGGGGAACACCCTGCTGAACCAGGCCTGCACGAGCGGACCGGTCGTCGCCAGCATGAAGTAGGGAAGGCCGACGGCAAATGAGAGGAGCTTGATGATCCGCCACGTCGGGTCGCTGCTGTCGCTCGGCTTGAAGACCGGATCGGGGGCGATGGAGAACAGGGCCACCGCGAGAACCAGGAGCACGATGTGGAGCCCCATCTGGGCCGCGCGGGGAAGGAAACAGATGCTGGCGTGCGCGTAGGCGTAGCCGGCAAAGAGGAGGCACTGGAAGAAAAGCATGCAGGTCGTCCAGACCGCCGGCGAGCCGCCAAACCAGGGAAGGATGAACTTCCCGATGATCGGCTGGACCTGGAAGAGGAGAAACGCGCTGAGCGTGATTGCGAAGGCGAAATGAAGCCCGAGCCAGCGGTCGGAAACCAGACCGGGCTGGGGCTGCGTGGATTGGGACATGCGGGGATGCAACCTACTTGCTGGGGCGTTGGAAGGGGCGCGGTCGCGGTTGGGCGCGAACCGCAAGCGTACCGGTCGCCGCGGGGGCCGCAGTCGGTATTCCGTCGACTTCGCTGACTTGGGGATGGGGTGGGGGGCAACCGGCCGGGCGGCCCGGTCAGATCCGCTGGCCGCGGGCCGGGACGCCGTCATCGACGTAGACCGTCCGCCCCTTCGTCCAGGGGTCGCCGCTGCAGGCCCCGAGAATGCAGCAGACGTGGAGGAGGATCCCTGGGATCACGAGGGCCGCGTAACCGGCAGCGACGACCAGGAACCAGGCGACGGCATTGAGCCATTGCCGCTTGTAGAGTTGGCCCAGCCCGGGCAAGAAGAAGCTCATGATACCGGCCAGGCCGGGGCGCCAGCGCCGCACCGGGGGCTCGTAGACGATCCGCCGGGTGGCGGCGGGGCGCGGAGAAGGCGGAGCGGCGGGGAGTGGGAGTGGGAGTGGGAATGCCGCCGTGGCCGCGGGAGCGACGGTCTCGCTGGAGGGGAGAGGGGGCTCGGCAGCGGCAGCAAGCTCTGCGGCGGTCCGCTTCCGCTCCGCTTCGAGCCGTCGCGCCTGGGCACGGTGGCTGGCGATCTCACGCCCGGACTGAACGAGATTCCCCCAGGCCTGACGGAGCAGCCAGGCCGATTCCCGTCGCCGTCCCAGCCCGAGGAGCACCAAGCCGACGAGTGTAACCGCAAGGGCGAAGCGAGTCTGGGCGATGACCGTGAAGGCGATGCCGAGCGCCGCCAGAAACGCGCCGGCGGCGGCGAGCAGGTGACACCCCTCGAGCCGATCCCAATCGACCAGCGCACAGCGCTGCCGAAGCTCATGCGGGATGGGCAGCTCATGCGGGATGGGCAGCTCATGCGGGATGGGCAGCTCATGCGGGATGGGCAGCTCATGCGGGATGGGCAGCGGATGGGCGGCCGGAGGATCGGGGCTCCGCCCGGGATGGAGCGTCGCCTTGACGAGGTCCCCAACGGTGCGGGTGATCGGGCCCCCGCAGAGCCAATCGAACGACCGGGCCGGCCTCCACTCCGGCATCCCTTCCGACCAGACCAGATCGTCGGCGGAGAGCCAGCCGTCGCGGACGAGGTCTACCAATCGCTCCCGCGGCACCGGCCCTTGCCGTTGTCCGTCGCGCGCGTAGTACCAGCGTTGGGTCACGTCAGGCTCCGGAAGCACGTCGAAAGTGGACCGGCGGAGGCGGTGTCGGGTGCCAGCCTGAACGCGTCATGGTTCAGGGCTGGATCGTGCCCCCGACCTTCACCTGGAGCTTGCCGACGCATTTCGAGTTCGGCGGGACGTTGACCTTCATGTAGAGGACGCCGTCCCGGTCGGCGGGGCGCTCGTAGGACGATCCGACGAGGAACGGCTTCGGCGGCTTCTCGGTGGCGGCGGGGGCCGCGGCGGGGATGATCGCCCCCATCACCGCGCCGAACGGGACATGGGGGAGGAGGTCTTTCTCGGGGTTTTCGCCAACCAAGCCATCGGGGCCGGTGGTGAGCGGGGCCGTGGTCAGCTTGTAGTCGCCGCTGACCTTGATCCGGATCGTGCGGTCTTTCCCCACCGGGCCCACCTCCTGCCATGACTTGCCGGCATCGAGGTCGAAATCGATCTCGCTGGCATCGAGGCTCTGGGCGGCGAGCAGCTCGAGCTTCATCTTGATCGGTTCGTTCTGCGGGTAGAGCTTCTGGAGCGCCTCGAGGATCGTGCGGGCCCGGTCGAAGGAGCCGGCATCCTCGTACGACTTGATCAGTTGCTCGGTGTCCTTGAGGAACGAATCCTTCACCTTCTCCATTTTGGAGTCGAGCTTCTTGACCTCCGGGTTGGGCTTCGGCCGCCCTTTGGCGGCCGGCTGAGCGGCCGCTGTCCCCACAAGGACCGCCACCGCGCACCAGCCGGCAGCGACAGCATGCCGCCCGAGAAGACTTGGGAAGGACGAGCCACGACCGGCCATGATGATCCCCCTGAGACCCCGACCGGCTCACCCGACCGGCTCACCCGGGCAGGCTGTCGGCCACCGTTCCCCCGGGACGACCAGCCGTCCCGATTGCCCCGCGGAAGAAGTGCCCATGGACGCCGACCACGGATCGAGCCGCCCTGACGCAATCCGCCACCGCTTGAGGTGTTGTACCCAGTTTCCCGCGTTGGTTCTATTCCAGGGCTCTGGCCTGCGGCCGAAGGCGGGTCACGGGGCCGGGTCGGCTGCCGGAATCGGGGGAGCGAGCGGGAGGATTGTCGGGGGAATCAGCGCGGGGATCGCCGACCCCTCCGGCGGCGTCTCAGCGACTGGCGAAGGCCCGCTCGACTTGAGCAATCGGAAGAGCTCGCTGTCGGTCGTGAGCACGAGCGTGGCGTCGCGGTCGAGGGTTGCGCGGTAGGTGTCGAGGGTCTTCACAAAGCGGTAGAAATCGGCGGCCTTGGGGCTCGATCCGTAGGCCGAGGCGGAGATCTCCGAGGCCTTCGCATCAGCCTCGCCCATGATCTCCTGGACCTTGAGATAGGCCTCCGATTCGATCTTCTGCAGATCCTTTTCCTTCTTCCCTTCGATCTTCGCCGCCTCGCCGGCCCCCTGCGAGCGGAACCGCTCGGCGATCTGCATCCGTTCCGACGACATCCGGTCGTAGATCTTCTCGATCACGCCAGACTTGTAATTGAGCCGCTTGATCCGGACATCGAGGAGCTCAATCCCCCACAGCGTCACCTTCGGCTGCGCGGCGGCGAGGATCTCCTTCTCCAGCGACCGCCTGCCGAACTGGATCGGCGGGAGCGAGGAGATCGACACGCCCGTCTCCTCGATCGTGTCGTCCTTTTCAGCGATCCGATCCTTGTCGGAGCGGACCACCTCGATGAGATCGTGGCGGGCGACGACGTTGCGAGTCTCGCTGCCGAGGATGTCGTCGAGCCGGGAGACAGCGCTCCGCTCGTCGCGGAGGCTCTGGAAATACTTGAGCGGGTCGGCGATCCGCCAGCGGGC
>SIAG01000315.1 GCA_009691925.1 Planctomycetaceae bacterium | reverse complement strand
CCCGAGGTTCGAGGGCCTCAATCACCATGCGCAGTGAAGAAGCGCGGGGAGGTTTTTTGGTGTTTCGCCGGTTCACTGGACTTCTCCTTGGAAGACCTCTCAGGAGAGGGCACATCGCCCTTCTTAAAATCCACCGCACGAAAGGCTTTCATTTCAGTCAAGGAATCGGTTCGAGGTGGATTCAATTTTGCGACGGAGGGGAATCCAGTCCGCGTCGCAGCAGCGGGAAAGGGCTCTTCTCCGGGTGATGAGGGCCCGGCGTTGAGGTTCAGGACTTCCAATAGCGACGAAGACTACCGATCAAACCCTGGGACAGTCCCCGATCGCTTGTCGCCCAGCCCGGCTTCACCCTCCCGACGCCCGCACCATGACCACGATCCCAGCCCGGACGGCAGGGGGCAGCCGGCCCCACGCAGCGACGACCTCGGCCAGGTCTGGGGGCACAGCGTTGGATTTCGCGTTGGTGCTTTGCTCGCCCCCCCGTTTTTCCCGGGTGAAACCCGGTTCCTTCGAATCCTGTCCCCCCTCGAACCACTGGCCTTTTCCACCCTAGGGAAACAATTGTGGGGAATCATCGAGGAGCGGGTCCAGACCACGGCGAGGATCACCACCGGAAGGCTCAACGTCCAAATAGGTCTGGAGCCCCGTCGAATCGCCTACAACGCCCTCGGCCGTCGCGTCTCTGAACTCCGCGGTGCCCTCAACGGCGTCAGCCGTCTATCGTTGGCCAAGCTGGTATTCGGGCCAGGGTGACACCGTCAAGCGATTGCCGTGGGCGCCACCCCCACCAGCGAGGGAATCGTGCAACCCTGTTTCGCCCCTTGACTGGCAGCCCTGATCGGGCTGCTCCGTGCTCCTCCAGACGGTTTTGAACGAGAAATTGGCCCCCTCGGACATACGATGCTAATCTGCGAGGGCGGGCCAGGGATCGATCCTTTCCCCGCAGGCTCGCCGCTTCCCATCGGCAGATTCGTCGAGCCAGTGCCCAGACGTCCCCGCCGTTTCGCTTGCCGCTGAGACCACACGTTGCTCCTTCGGTACCGACCGACCGCTCCATTTGAGGGAATCTGACGCATGCTCACCAGCTTCGGCCGTTGCTTCCGCACCCTTCGCCTTTGTTTTCCCGCTGCTGCGGCGATGGCTGCTCTCGCGATCGGCTCCGCCGATGTCACCTCGGCCCGCGCCGAGGGGCCGACCGCGGTCCCGGCCGCCGACACCGTCAAGGTCGATGCCCCGGCAGCCCCCCCCGCAGCCCCTTCTGCGCCTCCCGCGGCTCCCGAGGCAAAAGGGGGGAAGCCACCGTTTGCCACCGTGGTCAAGGATGCGACGCGGATCCCCGGGCTGATCACGCTCCATCGCAAGGATGACAAGGTGTGGGCGGAACTGCCCGACTCGATCCTCGGCCGGGAGTTGTTCGTGCTGATCTCGATCGCCAAGGGGATCGGCGACGGCCAACTTTTGGGGGGCATGAGCTGGGGATTCGGTGACGACTGGATCTGGCAGTTCCGCAAAGTCGACGACAACATCCATGTCGTTCGCCGCAATGTTCGCTTCTTTGCCGACAAGGGGAGCCCAGAGGAGAAGGCAGTCGATCTGGCCTACACCGACAGCGTGCTGTTCAGTGTGCCGATCGCCACCTATGCCCCCAGCGGCGCGGCGGTCATCGACCTGTCGGCGATCTTCATGACCGATCTGCCGCAGATCGGCCGCTCGCTTCCCGGCTTCTCGTTCGCCCGCGACCGCTCCACTTGGTCGCGCGTCAAAAACTTCCCCGACAACACCGAGCTCGAAGTCGCCGCCACCTATGGCTCGGGTGGCCAGGCCGAATTCGATACCGTCGCCGACAGCCGTGGCGTCACCGTCAACGTTCACTATTCCTTGAGCATGCTGCCGCAGACCGGCTACCGGCCGCGCCTCGCCGACAACCGGATCGGCTACTTCGTCACCGCCCTCAAGGACTTCTCCCAGAACGTCGACGAGGACCGCTTCGTCCGCTACATCAACCGCTGGCACCTCGAGAAGGCTGATCCCTCGGCCCCGATCTCGCCGCCGAAGAAGCCGATCGTGTTTTGGATCGAGAAGACGGTCCCTTTCCGCTACCGGCAGCCGATCCGCGAGGGGATCGAGGCCTGGAACGAAGCCTTCCAAAAGGCCGGCTTCGCCAGCGCCATCGAAGTCCGCCAGCAGCCCGACCAAACCGACTGGGATCCAGAGGATGTGAATTACAACACCTTCCGCTGGATCACCGCCGGGGCCGGCTTCGCGATGGGCCCCAGCCGCGTCAACCCCCGCACCGGGCAGATCCTCGACGCCGACATCATCTTCGACGGCGACTTCCTCCAGTTCTGGCGGCGGGAATACGAGAACTTTACCCCCCAGGCGGTGGCGATCCTCACCGATGGGCCGACGGCCGCGGCGGGCATCCTTCCCTCCGGCACGCAGGCCGTCACCGGCATGCACGGCCACGGGGCCGGCCACACCTGCAGCGCCTGCATGCTCTTCGACGGCCATGCCCGGGAGACGGCGCTGGCCGCCACGGCGCTGGCCGTGGCTGGAAATGGCCTGACGGAGGCCGATAAGGAGAAGCTCGTCGTCCAAGGGCTGAAGCTCGTCACGAGCCACGAGCTCGGTCACACGCTGGGACTGCGGCACAACTTCAAGGGAAGCTCGCTGTTGACCCTTGCCGAGATCAACGATCCGGCCAAGGTCGCGCAGACCGGCGCCAGCACGAGCGTCATGGATTACATCCCCGCCAACATCAGCCCGAAGGGGAAGCCGCAGGGGGATTACTACACCGCCAAGCTCGGCCCCTACGATTTGTGGGCGATCGAATATGGCTACAAGCCGCTCGGTGGCGGGAGCCCCGAGGGCGAGCTCCCGGAGCTCGAGAAGATCGCCGGCCGGGCCGGCGAGCCGCAGCTGGCGTATTCAACCGACGAAGACACCCAGCCGGGCGACCCCGATCCGATGTCGAACCGCTTCGATCTCGGCAGTGATCCGGTCGAGTTTGCCCGCAACCGGGCCGAGCTCGTCGCCCAAGTCATGCCGACGCTCGTCGAACGGATGACCGCCAAGGATCCCAGTGGCAAGATGCCCGGCTACGAGCGTGTCCGCCAGGCATTCGGCGTCCTCCTGACAGCGCATGGCAACGCGATGAACTTCGCCGCCCGACTCGTCGGCGGTCTTCACACCTCGCGGGCCCACAGAGGGGATGCCGGCGCCCCCGCGCCGTTCCGGGTCGTCGAGGCCCAAAAGCAGCGCGACGCGCTCACGCTCCTCGAGCAGCAGATGTTCTCGGCCCAGCCCTTCACCTTCCCGCCGGAGCTCTACAACCAGCTCGTGTCGACACGCTGGATGCATTGGGGGTCGAGCGAGGCCGACCGGGAAGACTATCCTGTCCACGAGGTGATCCTCATGTGGCAGGACCGCGTCCTCGGCCGGCTCTTGGATCCGCTCACCCTGACGCGGATCCGTGACAGCGAGCTGAAGGTCCCGGCCGACCAGGATGCCTTCACGACAGCGGAGCTCCTCGACCGGCTCACCAAGGCGATCCTCTCCGAGGTCGACTCGATCCAGCCGGGGGAATACACCGTCAGAAAGCCGGCGATCGGGAGTCTGCGGCGCTCGCTTCAGCGCTCGTATCTGTCGCGGCTCTCGGGCTTGGCCGTCGGCAGCGGCGGCACGCCCGACGCCCAAGTGATCGCGGCGGCCCAGCTGCGGAGCCTCGACAGCCGGATCGGGGCGCTCCTGGCGAAGGGGGACGTGAAACTCGACGACTACTCGCGGGCCCACCTCGTCGAGGCCCAGGCGCGGATCAAGAAGGTGCTCGACGCCAGCGTGACACTTCCCCGGCTCTGACCGGGGGCGTCGGCCTTGGCCATCAGCTGCGATTTCTTTCATCCACAGCCAGCCCGGGGACGGATGCCGATGGCCGACGCAATCACGATCCTCCTCCTCTCCCCCGACTTGATGGTCTCAAGCCGGATCGCCGGCCTTGCCGCCACGATTCCGGCGACGATTCTGACACTCGCTTCCCAGGCGGCTGCCCCCCGGGGCGGGCCGTTCGCGGTGATCGTCGTCGATCTCCAGGTCAACGGTCAGTCGGCCACGGCGCTGCTCGAGCGGGCGAAGGGATTCCGCGCTAGCCAGTCGGCCGCCGGCGCCGAGCGTGCGGCGATCATCGCCTTCGGGCCCCACGTCGCCGTCGATCGGCTCGCAGAAGCCGCCGCCGCGGGCGCCGACCTCGTTGTCAGCCGAGGTGAACTGCTCGGCGCGCTGCCAGCGGTCGTCGAACGGGTCCGATCGGCCGTGCAAAAAGGGAACGCCGACGGCTCCGGGTGAAGCGGTGACGGCGGAGTCGCGAGCGCGGCCTGTTGGAAAAATAGTCGCCGTCACCGATGACGGGCGGACGGTGAGTGGGATCGTCAACAGCGCCCGAGCGCCGCTTAGCCAAACAGCGCCGTGACGGCCTGGGCCTTCACGAGCTCGCGCGGCTGGTTGAGGTGGTTGTAGACAATCGTCTCCGGATCGATGCCGCAAGCGTGGTAGATCGTCGCCAGCAACTCCATCGGGTGGACGGGATTTTCCAGGGGCGCCGAAGCGGTCGCGTCGGACTTCCCGTGGACATGGCCACGGCGGATACCCGCCCCGGCCACGACCGAGGTGAAGCAGTAGGGCCAGTGGTCGCGGCCGTCGTCGGAGTTGCCGTTGCCGGAGGTGCTCACGCCGCGCTGCGGCGAACGACCGAATTCGCCGACCGCGACGACGAGCGTGTCGTCGAGAAGGCCGCGGTCGTCCATGTCGGTGATGAAGGTGGCCAAGCCGCGGTCGAGCATCGGCCCCGACTGGGTCTTCATCCGCTTGGAGAGATCGGTGTGGTGGTCCCAGGAGTGATTGTCGGAGTTGGCGACCTTCGGCCATACCACCTCGACGACGCGCGTGCCGGCCTCGACGAGCCGCCGGGCGAGGAGGAGGCTCTGCCCGAAAGTGTTGCGGCCGTAGCGGTCGCGGACTTCGACCGGCTCCTTGTCGAGCGCGAAGGCCTCCCG
>SIAG01000314.1 GCA_009691925.1 Planctomycetaceae bacterium | reverse complement strand
CTCCGCGGCGGCCTCTCGCTGCAGAAGGTTTCGACACTGCGTCTCGACGAAGCGGTGGTCGCCGTGCATTTTCTGCAGGGCAGCCGCCTGGCCGCGATCACGGCCGCTGGTGGCGTGTGGCTGGCCGATGGGGCGACGGCGAACGGCCGACGGATCGGCGAGCACTCCGGCGGTGGACTCGCGCTCGCGGTCCAGCCGGGCGGCGCGGTCGTCGCCTCGGGCGGACAGGATGGCAGGGTGCAACTCTGGCGGGCAGCCGACGGCGGCCTGGCTGCGAACTTCGAGACCGGCACGAACTGGGCGGAGCGGATCGCATGGCGGCCGGATGGCGGTCGGTTCGCCGCCACCGTGGGCCGCCGAGTGGGCGTGTGGACGTCCGTCGGCGAGCCTGTCGGTATATCGGACGAGCATGCGAGCACCGTGGCCGACATCGCCTGGCAACCCGACGGTAGCCGAATCGCGACAGCAGCGTACGGGGGTGTTGCGTATCTGACGGCCACCGCTGCTGGGCCGACCGACCATGTGGCGCTCAAGGGCTCGTCGCTCATGCTCGGCTGGCAGCCGCAGGGCAAGTATCTCGCGTGCGGTAATCAGGATTCCACGATTCTCTTCGTGGTCGTCCAAACGGGTGAAACGCTGCAAATGTGGGGCTTTCCGGCAAAGGTGCTCGCGCTCTCATGGAGTGACGACGGCCGCTGGCTCGCCACCGCGGCCGGCTCGGGCGTGATCCTTTGGGATGCCGCGGGGGCGGGTCCGAAGGGGCGGACGCCGACGGTGCTGGAGGGGCACTTCGGGTTCGTGACGGCGGTCGCCTGGCAGCCGCAGGGCGGAGTGCTCGCCAGCGGCGGCGCCGACGGGCAGGTGTGCCTGTTCATGCCAACGCTGCGGCGACCTCGGGCGTCGCGAGTCGCCGACTTACCTCCTGAGATCGAAGCGGAACACTCGATCCAGCTTGAGGCCGAGGTGACGGCGCTCGCTTGGACGACCGGCGGCGGCATGCTGGCCGTCGGAGACCGTTCTGGAACCCTGTCGATCTATCGAGTGGCCTGATGCGCGACTAAGGAACCGGGAAGGGCAAGCACATGAAGATGGCGCAGCGGATGCGGCGGCCCGCGGGATGGAACGACGAGCAGATCGCCGGCATTCACGCTGCCGACACCGACATTGTGCTGATCCGCCGGCCAGTGCCTGTCGAGTGTGCGGAGATCGTTGCCCGAGGTCGTGTCGGAGAGGTGAGGTTTCACACGACCGCCCGTGGGGCGAAGAACAAGATCGACCGTGGCCTCGACCACTTGGAGTTGAAAGCCCCCCGTGGTCCGCGGGCCCGGCTGGCTGATGACATCCTCGGGCTCATCTGCGGCATGCTGGCCGGCTTCGACTGGCCGCGGGTCGAAGTGCGGTTCGATCTGGCCGACGTTCCGGCTTGCCCGAAGTTCCATAGCGACAACGTGCTCGTGCGGCTTGTGACCACGTACGTCGGGCCGGGTACGGAATACATCGAGACATGGCGTCCTGACGTGGTTCACCGTGCGGCGCCCGGATCGCTCGTGTTTCTCAAGGGGCATCGCCATGCGACACATCGCGACGCGATCCTGCATCGTTCACCCGCGATTGCGCACGGCAGCCGGCGGCTCTCGGTCGCCATTGACCGGGCCGACTGGCTCACGGCCGCGGGTGAAGACAGGGGTTAGTCCGCTCCTGCTGTGAAGTCGCCCGTACGTGTCTCAACCTCCTCTCCTCGAAAGGAACGATCATGCCGCTGACGTCCGCAACGAATCCGGTCCCGGATGGTGTTCGTATCGCCGCCGTTGCGGTGGCGGTTTTTCTGGCTGCAACCGGCTGCACTCAGCGCGCGGGAGTCGCAGACAAGTCAATCCATGCCGGCCATGGGCACGATGAGCATGCCCGGCCCCACGATGATCACGATCACGAACAGAGCCACGCCCCAGGCAAGCCCTCCGTCGATTTCCCCGGCGCCGTCGCCGAGGTGGTGCGGCTCGATAACACGATCCGGAAGGCGTTCGCGGAACAAGACACCGCCGCCGCCGACGAGCCGATTCATGCCATCGGCCATCTTCTCGAGCAGCTGCCCGAGCTGGCCAAGGCGCACGGATCGGGTGTCGATGTCGCTGCCGTCAAAAAGAGTTCCGGCCTTCTGTTTGAGGCCTATTCACGTATCGACGGCAAGCTCCACGGCGGCGACGGCAGCGACTACGACACGGAGGCCCAAGGGATTGCCCGGGAGCTGTCGACATTTCGGGCATTCCTTGTGCCGCCGGGAAGCTCAGCACCAAAGCGCGACTGAATGGCGCTTGCCGTGCTGGCGGCATCTACGGCTGAGTGGGCGCATCGTGTGGATCGGAGTCACGTGTGCGTGGGGCAACGGCACTCGCCATCAGGAATGTCGACAAGCCAATTGATGCCGCGACTGGTGGGCATGCGGTCGGCGGACATGTGGCGGGCGAGTTGTCTGGCTTGGGCCCGCTGCGTCGCGTGGCTTTCCAACAAACAGATACCGCGGCCTGCCAGCCACTGGGCCAGCGACACGCGGAGATGGCGATCGAGGCCGTCGGGCCGCCGCTCGTAGAGTTTTCAACATCACCGTGCCGTCGGGCATGTATCGCACATGCCGCACCGGCCGGTCGTTGAACGTGGTGATTTTTACCATGAAACCTTCCGTGCACAAAAAAAGGCAGGGGCGGCACCCAAAGGCGCCGCCCCTGCCGTGATGAATCTCGAAATAGTCGTCGGCCGATTGCGATCAGCGGCGCTTGCCGCCAGCTGGCGGAACGAAGATGATGACGCTCAAAGCGCTTGATCCACTGGCGAGCGGGTACGGGAATGCCGACTCTTTACGTTGAGACGTCGATCGTCAGCTACCTGCGAGGCCGACCAAGCGGTCAGGTTGTTGCAGCGGCGCGGCAACTATTGACGCAACAGTGGTGGGCTGCAGAGAGGTCGAACTACGAACTCGTCACCTCGCAGTACGTGCTCGATGAAGCGGCCGACGGCGATTCCGCCCTCGCTCAGCGCCGCCTCGAGTCGCTGACGGGTGTCCCTATCCTGCCTGTTGAGGGGGCAATCCTGGACATCGCCGAAGAGATCCTGCGAAAGGCGATTCTGCCACGATCGGCGAGTGTCGACGCCTTGCATATCGCCATGGTGGCTCATCACCAAGTAGACTACTTGTTGACATGGAACTGCACGCATATCGCGAATGCACGAATCCTTCCCAAGGTTTTTGACGTACTGGACAGGGCGGGGCTCGCGCGACCGATCATCTGCACGCCGGAGGAGTTGCTGAACGATGACACAGAAATCTCCTGATCGCGACACGACGATCGAAGACATTCACGCGACTCGACGACGCATCGCGGAAAAGTTTGGACACGATCTCGCGGCCATCGTCGAGGACGCCCGGAATCGGCAAGCCGCCTCCGGCCATGAAATCTGGCGACCGAAGCCGAAGCCTTCGGCTGCGTCCCCGAATCCCTGATGTCATGACGCTCGGCGGCTCCTGCCGCCGCCCTTGCGTTCGCCCGCCTGCAGCCAGCGCTTGCTGCGGCACGTGGTTGGGCTTTTCCGTCAATCGGCGGTACGGCTCGGGAAGCCCCGCGGCGTCCATCAGCCGCGTGATGGCGACGCAGTTCTCCATACTGTATTCCGTCAGATCGAGCTCCTTGGCAATCTCCTTGTAGGTCTTGCCCTCGAGCCGCCGCCCCACGATCACCCGGGCGTGCTTCACGAGCTGCGGCTCGTCAAACACATTCACCAGCAGCGTGCGATTGCGCATCGCCACCGGCTCGGTCGCAGCCTCGTCGCCGGCCGCCTGGCGGAGCGGGGCCGCCACTGTGGGCGGTAGCGCCGCCACAAGATTGATTGTGAACTCGAGCCTCGGCACCACCCGCTTGCCGTCGATCCGCATGAACGGAATCACGCGAATCGACCCGTCGAGCAGCTGCCGCAGGATCACCGAGGCACGATTCTCCTCGCCAAGCAGCTGGCCCTTTACCGCCTTTAGCTGCCCGTGGAAAAAGTCATCCATGACCTTTTTCCACTTGGAAAACCTCCGGTTTTCTCGAGTGCTACGCACTCGCGACCGCCTCGTGCGGTCGGGCCGGCACTTGATCCACAGCCTGCTAGGTGTTCGAGCAACTTGGCAGCTTTGCCAAATCAGGCCGCTTCGATCCAACGCCAGCCAACGATCACAAGTCGTTGACGAATATGGACATTGCGTCCGGAATCGCAGAGAATCCTCGAGAGCGGAAAACGGGCTCGAATGAATCCCGCCCTCTCCGTTGGATTTTAGGCAGGCATGAACGACGTCGCTGACGGGGATTCGTCCGCCCAAGAAAGCCGTCTCACGGCCTGCAACCGTGATTGCCCCGATGCCTGCGGGATCGTGGCCACGATCGAGGATGGGCGGATCACGCGCCTCTCCGGCGACCCGGCCCATCCGGTGACGCGCGGCTTCCTTTGCCACCGCACCAGCCGGTTCCTCGAGCGTCAGTACGCTCCCGACCGGCTCACCTCCCCGCTCCGCCGCGACGGCGACTCGTTCGTGCCGGTTTCCTGGGAGGAAGCCCTCGACGACATCGCCGGCCGACTGATGGCGATCCGGGCGGAATCGGGGCCGGCAGCGATCCTCGCCTACCGCTGCGGCGGATCGATGGGGATCCTCAAAGGCGTCGTCGATTATTTCTTCGAACGCTTCGGGCCGGTCGCCGTCAAATCGGGGGATGTCTGCACCGGCGCTGGTGACGCTGCCCAGATGACCGACTTCGGCGACGAAGACAGCCACGACTTCTTCGATCCCGCACGATCCCGCACGATCATCCTGTGGGGAAAAAACCTCCACGTCTCGAGCGTGCACCTGATCCCGATCCTCCTCGAGGCGCGGGCCCGCGGGGCGACGCTCGTCTCCGTCGATCCAGTGTTCCACAAGACCGCGGCGATGTGCGATCTGTTCGTGCAGCCGCGGCCGGGGGGCGACATCCCGCTGGCCCTAGGGGTGGCCCGGCGGATGTTCGAGTCTGGCACGGCCGATCCCGGCGCCGGGGATTAC
>SIAG01000313.1 GCA_009691925.1 Planctomycetaceae bacterium | reverse complement strand
TGGATCCTCTGTGTGGGGGCCGATGGCATCGTCTCACTCCACGGCGGCCAGGACGCGATCCCGCGCGATACGTGGGACGGCGGCGCCGGCGAATCGAAGGCGCTGGTGGCATTCCTCGACAACGGCCGGGCCCTCATCGGCGGCGGTGCGGCCGCCGCCGGGATCTGGCAGGTGGCCCCGCGCTGGACGCTCGCCCGCACGATCGGCGGGGAACTGACGCCGCCGGCCAGCGACGACGAGGCGGGCGTGCCGCCGATCGACGGCGTCATAGCGCTCGCCTTCTCCCCCGATGGAAAAATCCTGGCCACCGGCAGCGGCCGCGCCAGCCGCTCGGGCGAGATCAAGCTCTGGAATGCAGCCGACGGGGCGCTCGTCCGCGAGTTTGCCGCGCCGCACTCCGACGCCGTCACGGCGCTTGAGTTCTCGCGCGACGGAGCGTTCCTCGCCTCGGGCGCGACCGACCGCTTCGTGAAGGTTCACAGTGTCGCCGACGGCAAGCACATCAAGAGCTTCGAGGGGCACACCGGCCATGTCCTCGGGGTCGCCTGGCAGGCCAACGGCCGCCGCCTCTCGAGCGCCGGGGCCGACAACGCGATCAAGGTGTGGGACGTCGTCACCGGCGAGCAGCAGCGGACGATCGCCGGGCTCAAGAAGGAAGTCACGGCGGTGAAGTTCATCGCTCCGGGCGAGGAAGTGATCGCCTGCTCCGGCGACCCGACGGTGCGAATCTACAACGCCGGCAATGGCAGTACGGTCCGTGAGTTCCCCGGGGCCGCCGACTTCGTCCAGGCCGTGGCGGCCGGCCCGACCTGGCTGGCGGCCGGATGCCAGGACGGCAAACTGCGGATCTGGACGGTGGCCGACGGCAAGCTCGCCCACACCCTCGAGCCGTCCCCCGCCCCGGCGAAGCCCTGAGCGGCGGCGGATGACTTCATCTACAGCCTGCTCGGCTCGCGACGGCCGGGCGCCGGGGGCGCTTCGCGGGGCCGTCACCGACTCCCGGTCGGCGGATCGGGAAACAGCCCGGGCAGCCAGCGGTGCGCTGTCTTTGCGGAAAAGCCCAGCCGCAACGGAGCCCGGGACGAGTCGGCCACCAGCGCACCGGCCTCGAGCAGGGACGACGTCGTCCGCCGCGCGGTCCGTTCACTGACCGCCAGCAATCGTTCGACGTCGCCCCGTTCGAGTTCCCCCCGCAGGAGCACTGCTTCGAGGTGGGGGCGTAGACGGCCTCGAATCACCCCATCAACCGCTCGACAGCCCCCGGACTGACGTCATGATGGCGGCCGACGACCACGTCCGTCACCCGCCAACTTCCCGGCACCCCGCGAATCCCTCCGCCGGTCGCGGTGTCTCCGATCGTCAGCCGCGATTCGGGAAGTTTGCCACAGAACCGCCTGTGGATCTCGCGGAGGCCGCAACGGTCGACGCCCGACCTGCCAGCCCTCCCGCGATCGACCGGCTGGCTCATACGGCCATTATGGCCGCTTTTTTGGCCGGTTCACTGACGCCGTCAGAAACATCGCAACACTTGCTTGAAAGGCACTTTGCACGCCGCTATTCAGCGGCTTAAGCCCCTATTTGGCCGCTTCTTTGGCCGGGCCTGCAGTCAGGGCTTTTCCGCCACGACTTTCCCGTCTCGCAAGACGTAGATCGGCGTGCCGTCCATGCGGGCGATCCGGCGGGCGGTCCGCGCCGATCTCAGCAGAGCCCTGCCGACGGCTTCCACGAAGTCCTGCGACGACTGCTGTGGGGAAACCGTGTCCGATGTCTCACCGGTGGTTTTCTTCGCGCGGATTTTTTTCATGAGATCCAGTTCGAGTGGCTGGCTCTTTCTGATCAGAGCAACTCGGCGATCGCCGGCTGGTCGACGAGGTACTGCGGCCGGCCGGTGGCGTCGACGACCGTGAACGTCTGCGTGTCGATGCCGAGGTTGTGATAGAGGGTGGCGAGCACTTCCTGAACGTGAACGGGGCGGTCGGTGGCATGCTCGCCGAGCCGGTTGGTGGCCCCGATCACCTGCCCGGTCCGCATCCCGCCGCCGGCGAGGAGCGCCGTGCTCACCTGCGGCCAGTGGTCGCGGCCAGCATCCTTGTTGATCTTCGGGGTCCGGCCGAACTCGCCCCACACCACGATCGAAACGTCGCCGAGCATCCCCCGGCTCTCGAGATCGTCGATCAGCGCCGAGAGCGCCTGATCGAGCTTCGGACCATGGTCGCGCACCATGGCGAAGTTGCCGCCATGGCTGTCCCAGCGGCCGAACGAGAGGCTCACCACCCGCACCCCCGCCTCGACGAGCCGGCGGGCGACGAGGAGATGATCGTTGCAGGTCGGGGCGCCGTCGTACTGGAATTGATACGGCTTGCCGTCGCCATAGGCGGCGCGGACGGCCGGGTCTTCCTTGGAGATATCGAGGGCGTCGAGGAGCTTTGAGCCGGTGAGGACGTCAAACGCCCGCTGTTCGAAGGCATCCATCCCGTTGAGCGTGCCACTGGCGTCGACATCGCGGCGGAGCTTGTCGACGCTCGAAAGCAGGCTGCGCCGGTCGGAGAGGCGCTCCAGGGAGACATCCTTGAGCTGCATGTTGGCCATGTCGGGGCCGTCGGGCCGGAAGGGGCCGAAGGCGGGGCCGAGAAAGCCGGCCGTCCCCGAGTCAGACCAGGGGCCGTGCTGCGTTTTGGCGGCGAGTCCCACAAACGGCGGCACGGCCTTGTCGACCGGCCCCTGAATCTTGGCAATGGCAGCGCCGAGGGAGGGGCGACCCCCCAGCGTTCGCAGGCTCGCCTCGGTCCAGCCGGTGTTGGTCTGAAAGGCGGCGTGGCCCCCGTCGCAGCCGACGATCGAGCGGATGATGGCGCACTTGTCGGTACGCTGCGCGAGGCGGGGAAAGACCTCGCAGATCTGGATCCCGGGGACATTCGTCGCGATCGGCTTGAACTCCCCCCGGACTTCGCTCGGGGCATCGGGCTTGAGATCCCACAGATCCTGATGGGGCGGCCCACCGCCGAGAAAGATGTTGATGACCGATTTGTGGGCCAGCTTCGAGCCCGTGCCGGCCGCGGCCTGGGCCGCTTCGATGCGGTGCAGCCCGCCGAGCGACAGCCCCCCCAGACCGAACGACAGGCCGCCGATGGCAAGGAAATCTCGCCGGCTGACCCCGTCGCAGAAACGCTTTTGACCGCCGCGGATCGTGAGCATGGTTGGTCCCCCTTAAAGTTCCTCGGAGTCTACCCCGGGAAACCCCGCTTGAATCCCTTTTTCCCCCGGCCCCGGCCCAGTTCCCCATCGATCGACCTAAACCCGTGGGCTCAAATGGCTTAGCTTGACCGGAAGCGGTCAGACTGCTGCCAGATACCGCGCGGAGAGAAGAGTCCGGGTGCCGTTCGTGCCGACAAGCTAAGTGCGGTAAAGTTGGTGGCAGTGGATGGACTGGGGCTAAGGCTCGAAAAAGGGGCAGGTCGGCCGGAGCCGAGCTGCCCTGCCGAGGCGGGACTGGAGGAACACGCGATGCTCTCGATCGTCGATCCAAAAAGTGGCCAGGGTGCCCGGTTCTGCGACGGCCTCTCCCGGCGCGACATGCTCCGCATCGGCACCCTCTCCGTCGGCGGCCTCTCACTGCCACAGATTCTCGCCGCCGAGCAGGCCTCCGGCCACCGGACCCACAAGTCGGTGATCATGATCTATATGTGTGGGGCCCCCGGCCACCAAGACATGTACGACCTGAAGATGAACGCCCCGGCCGAGATCCGCGGGGAGTTCAAGCCGATCTCGACCAACGTCCCTGGCATCGAGATCTGCGAGCACATGCCGAGGCTCGCCCGGATCATGGACAAGTGCGTCCCGCTGCGGAGCGTCCACGGCTCCCCCGACGGCAACCACGACTCCTTCATCTGCTACACCGGCCGTACCGTCCGCAACCAGCCCCCCGGCGGCTGGCCGAGCATGGGGGCGGTGACGAGCAAACTCCTCGGCAGCGTCGAGCAGGCGGTGCCGGCCTTCGTCGGCCTCTCCCCCGACGCCGGTCACCCACCCTACGGCTCGCCGGGGCTCCCCGGCTTCCTCGGCGTGTCGCACGCCGCCTTCCGCCCCAATGGCGCTTCGAGCACTGACATTGTGCTCAAGGACCTCACCCAGGCCCGCCTCGCCGACCGGCGCAGCCTGCTCGGTGACGTCGATCGGCTGCGGCGCGACATCGACGCCACGCGCGCCCTCGACGGCATGGATTCGCTGACGAGAAGCGCCTTCGACATCCTCACCAGCTCCCGGCTCGCCAAGGCGCTCGACGTCTCCGATGAGCCCGAGAGTGTCCGCGAGCGCTACGGCAAGGGGGATCCCAATCGGTTCGGCGACGGCGCCCCGCGGAATCTCGAGCACTTCCTCGTCGCCCGCCGGCTCGTCGAGGCCGGAGCCCGCGTCGTAACGCTCAACTTTGGCCGCTGGGACTTCCACTCCGACAACTTCAACGGCATGCGCGACACCCACCTGCCGCAATTCGACCAGGGGCTCTCGGCACTCATCGAGGATCTCCATGCCCGCGGCCTCGACAAGGATGTGGCCGTCGTCGCCTGGGGGGAGTTCGGACGCACGCCGCTGATCAACAAAGACGCCGGGAGAGACCACTGGCCGCAGGTTGGCGGTGGGCTCCTCGCCGGCGGTGGCTTCCGCACCGGGCAGGTGATCGGTGCCACCGACCGGCTCGGCGGCGAGATCGTCGACCGCCCCGTTCACTTTGCCGAAGTGCTCGCCACGCTCTATCGCCACCTCGGCATCGATCCGGCCGAGGCCTCGCTTCGCGATCACACCGGCCGGCCGCAATACCTGCTCGACAACCCCACGCCGCTGCCCGAGCTGGGCTGAGCTGTGCTGAGCTGAGCTGACCTTAACACGTCACGCCCGCAACCGCTCTCCACCGACACCCGGCCCAACGACACCCGGCCCCACTGACACCCGGCCCCACTGACACCCGGCCCCACTGACACCCGGCCCAACGACACCCGGCCCCACCGACTCCCGGCCCCACTGACACCCGGCCCCACCGACACAAGCGCCCCCGACAGGATTCCCATCATGCTCACGATCCCGGGCACTCCCTCC
>SIAG01000312.1 GCA_009691925.1 Planctomycetaceae bacterium | reverse complement strand
CTCGCCAAGTCGATTTCGGCTCCGCTCCATGCGATCGCCGTGGAGACCGAGTATCTGCGGCGCTTCGACTTCTCCCATCGCCCCCTCCCGCACACCGTCTTCGAGGAGATCGCCGACGTCAACGGCGTGTTTGGCAGCCTCAAATCGGGGCTAAGAGGCTTCGGGAAATACGTCCCGCTCAAGCTCGTTCAGGAGCTCCTCGCCGACGGCGCCGAGCCCGTCCTCGGTGGCCGCTCGGAGGAGCTCTCAATCCTCTTCAGCGACATCAACGGCTTCACCGGCTTAGCCGAGGAGATCGGCGTGGCTGAAACCGCGCAGGTCCTCGGCGACTATCTCGCCGGGATCGCCGGGATCGTGACCGACGAATTGGGCACCGTCGACAAGTTCATCGGCGACGGGATGATGGCCTTCTGGAACGCCCCCCGCCCCGTCGCCGACCATGCCGAGCGGGCCGTGATCGCGGCGATCCGCTGCCGCGATGCCATCGCCGCGATGCCCCGCGCCAACCGGCTCCGCACGCGCTTCGGGATTCACACCGACCGGGTGATCGTGGGCAACTTTGGCGCCCCCGAGCGCTTCGACTACACCGCCATCGGCGATGGGGTGAATCTCGCCGCCCGGCTCGAGCGCGTGAACAACGAATACGGCACGGCGGTCATCGCTAGCGACGCCACCCGCCGGCTCGCCGGCGATTCCATCGCCTGGCGCCGCCTCGATCGGATCGCCGTCAAAGGGAAACGGCTGCCGACAGAGATCCACGAGGCGCTCGGGCTCGTCGGCACTATTCCCGAGAGCATCCTCGCCGCAGCGAGCGCGTATGAAGCGGGCCTCGACGCCTACTTCGCACGCGACTTCGCCCGCGCTGCAGAGCACTTCGATGAAGCGCTCCGACTGCGGCCCGACGACACGGCCGCCGTGGTCCTCCGCGGGCGCGCCGCCGCCGCCGCCGCCTCCCCGCCCTCAGGCAAATGGGATGGCGTCCACGTGATGGCTACGAAGTGATCGGAGAGGCCCCACCGGCCTCGGCCTCCACCCCGGCACGGGATTCCAAGAGAAGTTTGTGGACCCTGTCAAGAATTCTGGTTGACACTGGGGGGGGGGAGAAGACTAACCTCTCAAGGAAATTGTTCTGCTCGCATCTTCATGTCCCGGGGGGGTTCCATGCTCGCTTCCTCGCGCTTTCGGCTTGCCATCGGGCTCCTCCCCGTGGCGTTGCTGGCCTTTGTCCTCGCGTCCGCTTCGCAGGCGACGGGATCAGCTTGGAATCTGCTCGACTAAGCCAGAGGCCAGCGGCTGTTTGTCGGCAGCTCGACGCTCGATCTCGGTGACGTGACCTCCGGCGAGCCCACGTCGCTCGCCATCCCGATTCGCAATGCCTCGAGTTCGGCGGTGAAGATCATCGGCGTCACGACGACGTGCAGTTGCCTCCAGCCGGTCGGGCTTCCGGCCACGGTATCGCCAGCGGCCACGCACAAACTCGCATTCGAACTCATGCCGGGACGACCCAACCCCCCATTTCGAACTTCTGGCGACGGTTATCACCGACGCTCCCGGCCAATTCAGGGAACGTTTCCTCGACGCGGGTCGAGAGATGATCTTGCAGGCCCCCTGCTCGAGGACTGCCATGGCGACGCATGACGGCCGATCGTGGTCATCCGGGGTTCGAGCCCGCGCCTCTCCACGGGCATTCACGCTCGTCGAACTGCTCGTCGTCATCGGCGTGGTGGCGATCCTCCTCGCGCTCCTCCTCCCCGCCGTTCAAGCAGCGCGGGGCGCGGCCCGTCGGACCGCCTGCCAAAACCAGCTCCGGCAGATCGCGCTGGCGGCGCACAGCCACGTCGACGCCCGCGGCCGGCTTTCGGCCGGCACCGACACTGGCACCTCGGCCACGCCGTATCGTGGCTGGCTCGTCTCGCTCTTGCCGTTTCTCGAAGAGACGGCGACAGCCAACCTCGTAGCGGAGGAATACCGGGCGAGCCAAGATCCTTTCGACATGGCCACCCACCCGACCTTCTCCAAGCCGATCGCGCTGTTTGCCTGCCCGGAAGACTCGCGGGCAAGCTCGGCGCAGCCGGTCCCCCGCTATCGAATGATCGCGGGGCTCTCGTCCTACCTCGGGTCGTCAGGCCGCGACGCGACGCTCCGCGACGGCGTCCTCTATTCCGGGTCGGCGACGCGATTTGCCGATGTTCTCGACGGCGTGTCGCGGACGCTCCTGGCTGGCGAGCGGCCGCCGTCGACGAAGTTCGATCTCGGCTGGTGGTATGCCGGGATGGGGGTCGGCTTCGGCGACGGTGCCCTCGATCACACCGTCGGCACGGCGAGCACCGACAGGAATCTATTCGGGCGCTGCGCCGATGCGGTCTATCCGTTTCAGCCGGGGCAGCTGAAGGATGAGTGCAGCGCTAACCACTTTTGGAGCCTTCACACCGGCGGCGGGGGGCACTTCGCGTTCCTCGATGGGGCCGTGCGCTTTTTTACCTACGACGCCGCGACGGTCCTTGTCGATCTCTCCACCCGCGCCGGTGGCGAGACGACGTCCGCGGAGTGACCGCCCATCCCGCGAAGCGCCTCTCGGGTTCATAGCGACGCGGGACGTCGCCCGGAATCACTTTCCGACCGGCTCGTCGGCATCATGGAGCCGCTTCATGAGCTTGTCGTGATCGACGTGGGCGGCGCGGAGGGCATCGTTCACCCTCTGAGCCAGCGCCATCGCTGTCTGCGGAGAAATCGACTCCTCGGCATGATGCTCGTGAAGATCGGCATGGCCGCGGCGGGCGACGCCGAGATTCTTCTCGATCGAGTCGAGGATCGGCAGTGACTCCTTATCACCGAGCTCCTCGGCGTGCGTCCGCATCCGCTTGACGTGCTTCTGGATCCGCTCGATATCGTCGCCGAGGGCATCGCTCGCGTCGCGAGCGACTTCCGCGTCGACAGCCCCGTGGGCCGCAATCTCCGCCTCGTGATCAACAACGACGGGCTTCGATGAAACTGCCGCGGGGGCTGACGGACGGGCGACAGACACCGCCGCGGCCGGCACCGCGGCGGGGGTCGTGGAATGGGCGGGCACCGCCACGCCATGCGTTTCATTGAGGTAGCCCTGATAGCCCTCGACGTGGGAGCGGGCGCTGGAGAAGGAGTTGTGCGCACTCTTCGCGTAGAAACTGTAGCTGCCGCGGGCCTTCGCGCCGGCATCGGGGGCGGCGGAAACCAAGGCAGCGGGAAGGCAGATGGCGATCACCAGCGCGACGACGTTCGTTTTCATGGAAAGCTCTCCGGGGAAATCAGCGGGGCGACGGACGCAGGCGGCGGCCCGCCTGACCGCGATATGCCTCTGAAAAGTATCGCCCTGCTCGCCCGCCCGGCAAGCCATCGGCGTGAGACAACCGCAAAGCGACTGCGGAGACGATTCATCAGGGCCGCTGCTGCCCAAGGTGCCTGCGTCCACGCCGCTTCTCCCCGATCGCGAGCGCCGCCGCGACGAGCCACAGGGCGCTCCCGGCTCCGGACGGATCGATCTCGGGGACGCCCGACGCAACGATCCGGGCTTCGAACGCAACAGCCACCTCCGTGAGCGAGGGACCGCCCGAAGAAGAAACGGAGATCACCTCTCGGTACTGCGGGGGCGTGAGCGAGGAATTCCAGAACGGGTTCGCGGAGGTGCCGTCGGCGAGCAGGTATCCGAAACCATCGAGCGTCAGATGGGGAGAGGCCGGGTTGATCAGATCGTCCACGGCATACGGCTCATTACCCGGGATGGCCGTACCGGCCGGCTGCAACCCGACGATCGACACGCCGTTGCGCGCTCCGCTGATCGCCGAAATCTCGAAAAATCCATTCCTGTCGGACGCGTCGCCCGTCGTTAGTGTGCCGGCGGCGGTGATGCCGCTGCCGACGTAGCTCCACGTCCAGATCGTCGCCGCCTCGGACCGGCATGCCAGACAGATGCCGATCAATCCGATCAGCATGCTGGCGGTGAGCCGCGGGACCATCGCCAGGAATGACCGGTCCATTCGTTGCCTCGGCTTCTTTTCTGGAGAGAGAGCGATCGGAGGGGCACCGCTCGGGCAACCGCAGGTGCCCGATCGTCGGTGCCCGAGAAACGTCGTTGATAGAATACGGCGTCCGACCGAAGACCCTTGCGCTCACTCATCCCCGCGCTCCGTCCGCCCGGCAGCGGCGCGGAGACTGGGGCTCCTCGATCGTGGTTTCCGCCGGACGGCAGCGTGAACGGCGAGGCCAAAGCTCCCGCCCCCCTCGTAGCGCCGCGGAAGGTGGACCTGCACGGGTGGCCTCCCGGGTCCCGTTGGCACCCCGCCGTGAGCCGCGATAGGCTCGTCGCATGGCCACCCCCGTCACTCTCGCCACGCGCCCCCTCCTCCGGCTCGTGTTCTGCTGCGCGATCTATGTCGCCCAGGGGATCCCCTTCGGCTTCGTAACGGTGGCCCTGGCAGCGTGGCTGGCCAGTCACGGCGGCGGGGAGAAGGTCGTCGGGAACGTGATCGCCTTGGCCATCCTCCCCTGGAGCTTCAAGTGGCTGTGGGGGCCAGTCGTCGACTCCGGGCTGTGCGCGGGCTTGGGGCGCCGCCGGCCGTGGCTGATCCTCGCGCAGACGATGATGATCGTCACGGCGCTGATGTTGCTGCGGGCCGGCGGCGACACCGCGCTGCTCGGCTGGCTCGTCCTCCTCCACAACATCTTCGTCGCCCTCCAGGACGTGGCGATCGACGCCCTCGCCGTCGACATGCTCGAGGGAGACCAGCGCGAGCGGGCCAGCGGGATGATGTATGGCTCGTCGTATGTCGGCACGATGCTCGGCGGGGCGGGGCTCGGCCTCGTGATGGCGACCTACGGCCTTCCCACTGCCGTTCTTGCGCTCGCCGCGATCCAGGCCGTCACCCTCGGCGCCGTCCTCGCGATCCGCGAACGGCCAGGAGACCGCTTCTTCTTCGGGCCGACAGGCGCTGCAGAGGCTGCCGACACCGTCGCCACAGGTCTCGGGCCGGTGGCTCTCCTCTCCCAGCTGGCGATCGCCATGGTGCGCCCCGCGGCGCTGCGGACGGGCGTCGGGGCGGTGCTCATGAAGATCCTC
>SIAG01000311.1 GCA_009691925.1 Planctomycetaceae bacterium | reverse complement strand
CCACAGCAGGCCGTAGCCCCACCAGGCGGCATCGCACCACAGTCCGATCGACCAGGACCAGGGGTAGCCGATGAACCGACGGACCAGATCGGGGGGAAGCACGCCGTCGGCCGTGAGCGTCAGCGGGGCCCCGGGGAGGCGGGCGAGGGCATCGGCGACGAGGATCGTGCCGACGATGATGCGGAACACCGCGAGGCTGCGGAAGTCGTGCGACGTGGCCCGCCCGACGAGCCGCCGCACCGAGCCGAAGCCGGCGGGGCCCGCGCCGCGATCGGCGGCCAAGCATGGTGAACGGTCCTTGGTCATCGGAGGGGCGCAGGCACCGGGGGGAAGCGGGGCGCCGTGGCTGTCCGCCGCGGTCTGTCCATGGAGTGTTTCTTGAAGGAACCGTTCACCGCAACTACAACAACGGTTCTGCCGGTCTCGGTCCTGCCCTGTCAGCCGTATTGGAGTTCGAGCCGATGACGACGCACGTTCCGCTGGTGGTTCTCGGGGGGGGCCCCGGTGGGTATGCCGCGGCGTTCCTCGCTGCAGATCTCGGTATGGAGGTGGCGATCGTCGAGCAAGAGAAGCGCCTCGGCGGCACCTGCCTGCTGCGGGGTTGCATTCCCTCCAAGGCCCTCCTCCACGTCGGTCGGGTGCTGGCAGAAGCGCGGGAGATGGAGTCCTGGGGGATCGACCTCGGCAAGCCGAAGATCAAGCTCGACGCCCTCCGAGCTCGCAAAGAGAAGGTGATTTCGACACTCACCGGGGGGCTCGGCCAACTCGCGCAGCGGCGCGATGTCCGGATCATCCACGGCACGGCCCGTTTCACCGGGTCGGGATCGCTCGAGGTTTCCGCTGCCGACGGCAGCCAGACGGTGACGTACGATCACTGCATCCTGGCGAGTGGATCGCGGCCGGCCCGGATCCCGGCCTTCGCGCTGCCCACGCCCAGGGTGATGGATTCAACCTCGGCGCTGGAGCTCGAGGAGATCCCCGACTCGCTCCTCGTCATCGGTGGCGGGTACATCGGCCTGGAGATGGGCACGATCTATGCCGAGCTCGGCTCGAAGGTCTCGGTCGTCGAGCTCACCGACACCCTCCTCCCCGGCGCCGATCGGGATCTCGTCAAGCCGCTCCAGGCGCGGCTGGAGAAGCTCTTCGAAGCGATCCACATGAAGACGAAAGTGGCCGGATTGGAGGACAAGAAGAAGGGGATCCTGGTCCGTTTCGAGGGGCCGGAGGGGCTGCTCGAGAAGGAGTTCTCCCGGGTTCTCGTGGCGGTCGGTCGGCGCCCCAATTCGGACGGCCTGGGGCTCGAGAACACCGCCGTTACGATCGATGCCAAGGGGTTCGTCCAGGTCGACGCCCACCAGCGGACGAGCGACCCGAAGATCCTTGCCATCGGTGACGTTTGCGGGGAGCCGATGCTCGCCCACCGGGCCAGCCATCAGGGGAAGGTCGCCGTCGAGGGGCTCCAAGGCGAGCCGGCGCTGTTCGCGCCGCGCTGCATCCCCGCGGTGGTCTTCACCGATCCGGAGATCGCCTGGGCCGGGCTCACCGAGCAGGAAGTGCAGGCGAGCGGACAAACGGTCGAGATCAGCCGTTATCCATGGGCGGCCAGTGGTCGCGCCCAGGCCCTGGGGCGGACGGAGGGGATGACGAAACTCCTCGTCGATCCGGAGACCGACACCGTCCTCGGGGTCGGGATCGTCGGCGCCGGGGCGGGGGAGCTGATCGCGGAAGGAGCCTTGGCCATCGAGATGGCCGCCAGTGCCCGCGACCTCGCCGAAACCATTCATGCCCATCCGACCCTCGGGGAGACGGTGGCGTTCGCGGCCGAGAACTATTTCGGCACGGCGACCGAGATCTACCGTCCCAGGAGCTGAATCCCCCGGGGCCCTAGGGGCGCAGTCCCCGCCGCCGCTGGAGCCCTGGCAGGCCGGTGGCCAGCCAGCCCGGTTCCGAGTCGAAAAGCGTTTCGAGGAACCGACTTTCGTCGCGCGGCCCATTGACGAAACGGCCTTTACGGCCGCCGACAGGGGCGGAATAATAGGAAACGTTCTCCCAGCCCTCCCGGAGTTGCCCATGGCGAGCCCCGACATCGACGAGTTCGGTACCGACGGAGCTACCCAGGCTTCGCAACTCCCCCCGGGCGCCCATGCCCAGATGTCGATCGGCCGGATGACGGACCCATCCGCAGGGCAACCGGTCGCGGTCGATGGCACCGCCGGTGTCGACACCGACCCGACCGAGACGCGGGAATGGCTCGATTCCCTCCGCTACGTGCTCAACAGCCGGGGCGAGGAGCGGGCGGCCTACCTCCTCCATGCCATCGAGCAGGAGGCCTATCGGCTCGGGGTGTCGATTCCGTTCTCGGCCACCACGCCCTACATCAACACGATCCCGGCCGACAAGCAGCCGCTCTTTCCCGGCAACCGGGAGGTCGAGCGCCGGATCAAGAGCATGATCCGCTGGAACGCGATGGCGATGGTCGTCCGCGCCAATCGTGAGGACAAGAGCATCGGTGGGCACATTTCCACCTTCGCTTCATCGGCGACGCTCGTCGAGGTGGCGATGAACCACTTCATCCGCGGCCGCGGCGAAGATTTCTCCGGCGATCAGGTCTATTTCCAGGGACATGCCTCCCCCGGCATCTACGCTCGGGCGTTCGTCGAGGGGCGGATCACCGAGAAACAGTTGGAGAATTTCCGCCGCGAGCTCGCCGACGGCGGCGGGCTCTCGAGCTACCCGCACCCCTGGCTGATGCCCGGGTTTTGGGAGTTCCCCACGGTGTCGATGGGGCTCGGACCGCTGATGGCGATTTACCAGGCCCGGTTCAACAAATACCTCCAGGATCGGGGCGTCAAGGATACCAGCCGGCAGACGGTCTGGTCGTTCATCGGTGACGGCGAGAGCGACGAACCAGAGACGCTCGGCGCGATCACGCTGGCGGCCCGCGAGAAGCTCGACAATCTCGTGTTCGTCATCAACTGCAACCTCCAGCGGCTCGACGGGCCCGTTCGCGGCAACGGCAAGATCATCCAGGAGCTCGAGGGGCTCTTCCGCGGCGCAGGCTGGAACGTCATCAAGGTCATCTGGGGCGATGATTGGGATCCGCTCCTCGACAAGGACGATGAAGGCCTGCTCGTCAAGCGGATGAACGAAGTAGTCGACGGGCAGTATCAGAAATATGTCGTCATGCCGGGCAGCTACATCCGCGAGCACTTCTTCGGGGCCGATCCGCAGCTCGCCGAGATGGTGGCGAATCTCTCCGACGAGAAGCTCAAGAAGCTCCGCCGTGGCGGGCACGATCCGGAGAAGGTCTATGCGGCCTACGCGGCGGCCATGGCCTGCACTGGCAAGCCGACGGTGATCCTCGCCAAGACGATCAAGGGCTACGGCCTGGGCGAGGTTGGCGAGGGGCGCAACGTCACCCACCAGCAGAAGAAGCTCAACGAGGACGAATTGCGGGCCTTCCGCTCCCGTTTCGGGATCCCGATCTCCGACGACGAGGTCGCCAAGGCGCCGTTCTACCGGCCCTCCGAGGATTCGCCGGAGATGAAGTATCTGCGGGAACGGCGCGAGGCGCTCGGGGGCTACGTGCCGACCCGTCCGCTCGATTCCCCGCGGCTCGAGGTTCCCAAGCTCGCCGACTACATCCCTTTTATTGAGAAGAGCGCAGGTCGTGAGGTCTCGACCACGACCGGGGTGGTGACGCTCATGGCGTCGCTGCTCAAGGACAAGTCGGTGGGGAAGTACATCGTCCCGATCGTCCCCGACGAGTCGCGGACCTTCGGCATGGATCCGCTCTTCAAGCAGTGCGGGATCTACGCCCATACCGGGCAGCTCTACGAGCCGGTCGACTCCGATCAGCTCCTCTACTACCGCGAGGCAAAGGACGGGCAAGTCCTCGAGGAGGGGATCACCGAGGCGGGGAGCATGGCGAGTTTTATCGCCGCCGGAACGGCGTATGCGACGCACGGCGTGCCGATGATCCCGATGTTCATCTACTACTCGATGTTCGGCTTTCAGCGGATCGGCGATTTGATCTGGGCCGCTTGCGACTGCCGGGCCCGGGGATTCCTCCTCGGCGGCACCGCCGGCCGCACCTCGCTCAATGGCGAGGGATTGCAGCACCAAGACGGCCACAGCCATCTGTTCGCGATGGCCTATCCGACGGTTAAGGCCTACGACCCGGCGTTCGTCTACGAGACGACCGTGATCATGCTCGACGGTATGGAGCGGATGTACGCCAAGGGGGAGGACTGGATCTACTACCTGACGATCTACAACGAGAACTACGAGATGCCGGCAATGCCGGCCGGCTGCGAGGAAGGGATCGTGAAGGGGGCCTACCGGCTCCGTGAGAACCCCGCCAAGCCGGTCACGGCGAAGGGGGCGAAGAAGGGAAAGGGCGGATCCCTCCCCCCCGTCCAGCTGCTCGGCTCCGGATCGATTCTGCGGGAGGTGATCCGCGCCGGTGAGATCCTCGCCGACCGCTTCGGCGTGACGAGCACGGTGTGGAGCGTGACGAGCTGGAAGGAACTGCGCCGCGAGGCGCTGGCCTGCCGGCACTGGAACATGCTTCATCCGACCCAGACGCCGCGTCGCAGCTACCTCGAGGAGACCCTGGGCGCCGCCGAGGGGATCTTTGTTGCTGCCAGTGATCATGTCCGGACCGTCCCTGAGCAACTCGATCCCTGGATTCCGGGGGGGCTGTTCGTGATGGGGACCGACGGTTTCGGGCGGAGTGAATCGCGGCCACGACTGCGGCGCCATTTCGAGGTCGATGCCGAGTGCATCGCCGTCGGCGTGCTCTCCAGGCTTGCGGCCGCCGGTGCCATCGGTGCCGAGATCGTCGCCGAGGCGATCACCTCGCTGGGCGTCGATGCGGAGAAAATCGACGCCGCCAGCGCCTGATCCATCCCCTCCGTCGTGGTGCCCGTCGCCCATGCCGGGACTCCCTCCTTTCCCTCCCCCGCCCGTTTCCCCCCGCGACCCCACCATGGCCACCGATTTCAAGTTGCCCGATCTGGGCGAAAATATCGCCTCCGGCGATGTCGTCAGCGTGTTCGTCTCCCCCGGGGACGTGGTCAAGCCAGGCCAGGCGCTCCTGGAAGTCGAGACCGACAAGGCCGTCATCGAGGTCCCCTGTC
>SIAG01000310.1 GCA_009691925.1 Planctomycetaceae bacterium | reverse complement strand
TCGATGCGCTTCTCAATGCGTCGATGATCCTCGGCGGGATGGGGCCGGTCGACCCTATGACGTCTCCGGCGGGGAAATTGTTTGCGTCGTTCTATGCCCTCTTTTCCGGGCTCGTCTTCATCGGCGTGGCGTCGCTGGTCGTCGCGCCGTTCGGCCATCGGATCATGCACCGCCTCCACATCGAGGAGGAGTGATCCGGCGGGGGCGGTTGTGTGCCGGCCGGGGAGCGAGTGAAATAGGGTTGCCCCACCTCTCTCCGGAGCAACCCGATGGCCCCCAAGAAAACGACGGCCGCGAAGACTTCCACGGCCAAGAAGCCGGCTGTCCCAGCCGCGGCCCAGGCCGGTAAGAAGCGCGCGGATAAGAAGGTCGCGCCGCGGGCGAAGGCCCCCCCGAAGAAGCCCGACGCGGCAACACCAGCGCTCCGCGCCGTCGCCAGCCGGCCCGGCGTCAACTCGGTGGGGATGAAGCTCGTGCCGATCCCCGCCGGCAGCTTCACGATGGGGAGCCCGCTCAAGGAGAGGGGGCGCGGCACCGACGAAGCCCAGCAGCGCGTCACGATCCATCATCCGTTCCTCCTCGGCCGCACGGTCGTCACCAAGGCCGAGTGGAAGGCGGTGATGAAGTCGGAGCCATGGAAGGGGCAGCGGTGTGTCGTCGATGGGAATGACGCGCCGGCGGTGTATGTCGACTGGCACGACGCGGTCGCCTTCTGCCGCAAGCTGACCACGCTGGAACGCGGCGGGGGATGGCTCGAGAAGGGGGAGCACTACCGGCTGCCGACGGAGGCGGAGTGGGAGTATGCCTGCCGCGCCGGCACGAAGTCGGCGTGGTCATTCGGCGCCGATCCGCGCAAGCTCGACGACCATGCCTGGCACTACGGCAACACTGGCGATCGCAAGGAGGCCTACGCCCACCGCGTCGGCCTCAAAAAACCCAATCCCTGGGGCCTCTGCGACATGCACGGCAACGTCTACGAGTGGTGCTCGGACTGGTACAAGCCGGTGCTCGCCGGTGGCGACGATCCGCTGGGACCGTCGACGGGAACGTTCAAGGTGCTGCGCGGCGGAGGCTGGGGCTACGACCCGGCCCGCTGCCGCTCCGCCGATCGCAACAAAAACGTTTCTTCGTTCACCGACTTCTCCGGTGGCTTCCGCGTCGTCCTCGCCGGCGAGTGATCGGCGGCTGGCGCGCGGCGTTGTGGGCCGCGCACCAGCGCCTTGGGATCGACCCTCGGGATCGAATGGTTCACCAGCCGAAACCGCGCCGCCAGCCGCGCCTCGCCACACGGCCACCGACACGCACCGCATGCGCAGTCGGCCCGACGTACACCGGCGCGGGGCGATAGACCGGCGCTACCACCACGGGGCGATAGACCGGCGGTGCGAAGACAGCAGGCCCGTAGAACGGCGGTCGGTAGACCGGATAGCCCCAGGCGACCGGACTGAATGCCGCGACGTACCTCGGCCCGAAGCCCGGACCGAAAGCTGGTCCATATCCCAGCCCATAGCCCGGACCAAAAGCCGGCCCGAAGCCACCCATCGCCACCGGCCCGCCCCAGCCCCAGCCGCCGACCCACAGGCCCTGGGCGTTGGCCGATTGCGGAACGCAGACGAGCGCCCCGCAGACCAGCGCCGCCATCAACCCACGACGAATGCTGTTCACTGTTTTTAAGATCTCCGGAGGAATCCGGGCCCGCCATGGGGCCCGCCACGATTCAACCTACCGCTTTCCGTCGGAAATCGCGCGTCTACGGACGCCGAACGAAAGGAAGTTCTGCCGCGGTCGCCGGCAAGCCGCTCCCGCGGCCGGCTCCCTGCCCGCCAAAATCCTCGTTTGGAGCGGTCCCGGGAGGGGCGGCCGTGGCCTGGGCGGCCGGGCCCGACTCCGAGCATGATCCGAGCATGATCCGAGCCTGACCCACAGCCCGCTACACTTGAGTGCCAGCATCCCCTTGCCAGCATCCTTCTCCCGCGCCGCCGGCCCTCCCTCATGCCGCTCATCGAGGTCACCGCGGTCGCGAAGCACTACGACCTCGGCACGGTCCGCGTCGAGGCCCTCAAGGGGGTGTCGCTGGCGATCGAGCGCGGGGAGTATGTGGCGCTGGTCGGCCCGTCGGGGTCGGGGAAGTCGACGCTCATGAACACGCTCGGCTGTCTCGACCGCCCCAGTTCCGGGAGCTACCGGCTCGACGGCCGGGAGGTGGTGACGCTCTCCAAGGACGAGCGAGCCGCGGTCCGCAACCGCCACCTCGGCTTCGTGTTCCAAAACTTCAACCTCCTGGCGCGGACGTCGGCGCTGGAGAATGTCGAGCTGCCGATGATCTATGCCCGCGGGATCCCCGCCCGCCAGCGGCGCAAGCGGGCCCGTGAGGCGCTCGAGAGCGTTGGCCTGGCCGACCGTCTCGACCACCATCCCGCCCAACTCTCCGGCGGCCAGCAGCAGCGCGTGGCGATCGCCCGGGCGCTCGTCAACGGCCCCTCGATCCTGATGGGCGACGAGCCGACCGGCAACCTCGACAGCCGCACCGGCCAAGACGTGATCGCGCTGTTTCGCCGTCTCAACCGCGAGCAGGGGCTGACGGTGATTATCGTCACGCACGATCCGGAAGTGGCCGCAAGCGCCGATCGCATCGTCACGCTCCGCGACGGGCTGATCCTCTCCGACGTCCGGGCGGCGGGCCTCGTCGCGGCGGCTCACTCATAGCGCAGCGCTTCAATCGGATCGAGCCGGGCGGCGCGGCTGGCCGGATACCATCCGAAGAAAACACCGACGATCGCCGCGAACAGGATCGCGAGCACGCCAGCCGGCACCGAGATCACAATCGGCCAGTCGGTGCCGCTGGAATAGGCGTTGATGGCCATCGTCAGGCCGGCCGCGCCGGCCACTCCGAGCGTGAAGCCGACAAGCCCGCCGAGCGCCGAGAGGAGGACTGCCTCGAGGAGAAACTGCCGGAGGATGTCGCCGCTGGTGGCCCCCAGCGCCATCCGCAGGCCAATCTCCTTGGTGCGCTCGGTGACGCTCACGAGCATGATGTTCATGATCCCCACGCCGCCGACCAAGAGCGAGATCCCGGCGATCGAGGCGAGCATCGCCGTCATCACGCCAGTCACGACGCCGAGCGCCTTGGCGATCTCGGTCGTGTTTTGCACCTGGAAGTCGTTGACTTGCCCCGGTGCGATCCGGTGGCGGTCGGCGAGGAGGTGGCGGATCTCCCGTTCCGTGCCGCGCATCCCGTCGACACTCCGGGCGGAGACGAGGATCGCGTGCACCCCCTTGAAGCCGTTCCCCACCAGCCGCTTGCGGGCCGTCGAATAGGGCATGAGGAGGATGTCGTCCTGGTCGTCGCCGACGATGTTCGCCCCCTTCTTCTCGAGCACCCCGATAACCCGGAAGGGAATGTTGCGGATGCGAACGATCTGCTGAAGAGGATTGGCCGTCTGAAACAGCCGCGCCGCGACCGTCGTGCCGAGGACGCAGACCTTCTCCGCCCCCGCCACGTCGCGCTCGCTAAAAAATCCCCCCCGGCGGACCTGCCAGCTCCGCACCGTCGGGTAGTCGACCCCGACCCCGAACATCTGCTTCGGGCTCCAGTTGGTGCCAGCATGGATCGCCTGGCCGGCGGCGGCCACCAGGGGCGTGACGGCAAGCACGCTTTGGCACTCCGACGCGATCGCATCGACATCCCCTTGGGAGAGGGTCTGGAGCGGCCCCTGGCGCACGCCCCCCCGTTCGCCGGTGCCAGGGATGACGACGATGACGTTGGTGCCAATCGCCGAAAACTGGCCGCGGATCATCTCGGCGGCGCTCTGGCCGACCGAGACGAGCGTCGTCACCGCGGCGATGCCGATCACGACCCCGAGCACGGTCAGCAGGGCGCGGAGCCGGTTCTTCTGGAGCGAGCGGAAGGCGAGTTGCAGCGTGACCATCGGCCCTCCGGGCTCGAGCCCGATTCAGTCGGTCCCCGTTCAATCGTCCTTGGGAGCGACCCCGACGACGAGCCTCTGCCCCGGCTCGACATCCCCGGAGACGATCTCGGTGGCGCGGTGGTCGCCGATGCCCGACGTCACCGGGATGCCGCGGAGGAGTCCGTCGGCCTCGACCACCCACACGTGCCGCCGTTTCCGTTCCCCCTCCGCCTCGGCCTTGGCGCTCGCCGAAGGTGACTCGCCGCGGGCCTGATCGTCGGCCTCCAGCGCCGTCCCGTCGAGGATCACCCGGTCGGCCTCGCGGACATGGTCGCGAACGGGATAGAAGCGCAGCGCCGCGTTGGGAACCTTGATCACGCCGTCGCGCCGATCGACCTGAAACGAGATCTCGGCCGTCATCCCGGGAAGGAGCTTGAGCTCGGGGTTGGGCGTGGAGAGGACGACCGGATAGGTGACGACGTTCTGGGTAGTCGTTGAGGCGAGGCGGATTTGGGCGATCTTTCCCTCAAACACTTCGCCTGGGTAGGCATCGACGGAGAATTGCACCGACTTCCCCGATTCCTGCGCCAGGCGGATCTGGCCGATGTCGGCCTCATCGACGGAAGCGAAGATCCGCATCTCGCGGCGCATGTCGGGGGCGATGACAAACAGCTCCGGCGTCTGAAACTGCGCGGCGAGTGTCTGACCGAGCTCGACCTTGCGATCGATGATGATCCCGGCGACCGGCGCGAGGATCTTCGTGTAGCCGAGGTTCGCCTCGGAGGTGTCGAGGTTCGCCTCGGCCTGCTCGATGGCCGCCTCGGCCATGACGATCTCCGCCTCCATCCCCACGCGCGTGAAGTGGGCCTGATCGAGCTCGCTCTCGGAGATCGACGCGACGTTGCGTTCGGCGAGGGCGTTGGAGCGGTCTTCCTCGCGGCGCGCCTGCTGGAGGCGGGCCGCACCGCGCTCGAGCTCGGCGCGGCGGGCGGCGAGGGCGGCCTTGTCGCGGGCAACAACGGCCCTGTAGGTGCGCGGATCGATCTCGGCGAGGAGATCCCCTTCCTTCACTTCGCCGTTGAAATCGGCATGGAGGCCGACGATCGGTCCGGAGACGAAGGCCCCGACCTGAACCGACTGCACCGGCTCAATCGTGCCTGTAGAATTGATGACCTCAATGACATCCCCCTGCTCGGCAGCGAGGGTGTCAAACTTCGGCCGGTTGCGGGCGGCC
>SIAG01000309.1 GCA_009691925.1 Planctomycetaceae bacterium | reverse complement strand
TCCTTCGGCGTGCGACCGCCACGGCCTCGCCACCCTCGGCATCGAGCGACGGGTGGTGATCAGAGCGCTCGCTCCCAACGACCTCGCCGCCACCGTCGCGCTCCTGGAGTCGGTCCGCCCCGACGAGGTCTACAACCTCTCTGGCCAGTCGTCGATCGCGCTGTCGTTCGAGCAGCCGGGTCTGACCTTCCAAAGCATCACCGTCGCCACGGTCAATCTCCTTGAGTCCGTCCGGGTGGCCCAACTGCCGACGCGGCTGTTTTTCGCCGGATCGACGGCGATGTACGGCGAGAACGGTGGCGAGCCGGTCGACGAGTCGACGGCCGCTCATCCGGGCGATCCCTACGCGCTGGCCAAGGCGGCGGCCTTCGCGCAGGTCGAGCAATACCGTCGTCTCCATGGGCTGTGGGCCTGCACGGGGATCCTCTCCAACCACGAAAGCCCGCTGCGGCCGGAGCGGTTTGTGACGCAGAAGATCACCGCCGCGGCCTGCCGGATCGCCGCCGGGGACACGCAGCCGCTGGCGCTGGGTGACCTTTCCGTCGAGCGCGACTGGGGCTGGGCGCCAGAGTATGTCGTCGCCATGCACGCCATGCTCCAGTCCAGGCGTCCGGAGGATTTCGTGATCGCCACCGGCGTCTCGGTATCCCTGGAGACATTCGTCGCCGAGGTGTTCTCGCGGCTTGGGCTCGATTGGCGCGACCACGTCGTCCGTGACGAGCGACTGCTGCGGCGCGGCGAGGTTCGTCGGCTGCAGGCCGATCCCGGTCGGGCGGCCGAGCATCTCGGCTGGCGGGCCGAGACGATGATCGGCGACGTGGCCCGGAGAATGGTCGAAGCGAAGTTGTTCAACGACCGCGCCACGATCCGGCGGGCCGCCTGACACCCCGGCCGAAGTCGTCAGCCGTCCTCGCCGGGCGGGCTCAACGGTTGCCTGGGCAGGCGGTCCCGGACAGCTCCACTGGGGGATCTTCCGCCGCGTCGGACCCCGTCCCGTTCAGGCAGGCGGTGGGGCACGCATCGTGGCACAGCCCCCTGCCAGCCGCGGAGCAGATCCGGCGCATCAAAAGCGGCGAGTTGAGGTAGTGCTTCAGCCGGTGGCTGGGGCCGACGATCTCCGCACAGTCGACCTGGCTGAACTCGATCCCACGGGGGATCCAGGCCGCGGGCATGCCGATGTTCCCGAGGGCCTCGGTCCGCAGCGAGCGGTCGACGTGCTCGAAGAACCGCAGGGCGATGTCGGAGGAGTTGGAGAGGATCGTGAGCCGGTCGATGCAGGGGAGGATTTCGCGATAGGGGCCGCGAGGGGCGAAGGCATCCTGGCGGACCGCCGCCGCCACGAGGACAAGATGGAGCGGTGCGGAGCGGTTGGTCCATGAGCGGACATCGCTCCGACCGGCAGCCTCGGCGTGGACGAGGTCCTCGAGGGCCTCCAGGGCGATGAGCGCCCCGTAGCTGTAGCCGACGATCGCCACCGGCCGGTCTGGCTCTACCTGCGAAAGGAGCCAGGCGAGGTAGTGCCCATCGGTGACGGCCCGTTCGTACTTCACCCGGCTGTCACGGAGGAGGATCCCCTGCTTGTCGCTCGGCCAGGAGAAGATCACGGTCCGGACATTGGCGGTGCTCGGGCAGGTGGCGCGGGTCCGAGCGGCCAGCAGGAGCCCTTGTTCCCGCGCCGAGTCGTGGTCGTAGCGATTGCCATGGACGAAGACGAGGAGCGGTTGCCCCGGCGTCGAGAGGAGCCCGTCGAGGTCGGTCTTCCTCCAGCATCCACGGGCGTCGAGGCTTTCGACGGCCGGACGGGCGTGCTGCGGCATCCGGCCGATCTCGGGGAGCCCACGGGTGATCACCGACCAGATGTCGCGCTCGCCGCAGGGAGCGGGGGGTGAACTGGGCACATCGGCCTCTTCTCCGCTGGTCAGGCCGGCCTCCGACAGCCCTTCCCCGGCGCGGGGGAAGTCGTCGTCCTGGGCCGGCGCCGCGCACCAGGGGAGTTCGGCGGTGGCCCCCCGCGATGCCGGAAGGAGGAGCGCCATCAGGGCGGCGAGCCAGGCGACGGCGCGGATGGGGAGCATGGCGGTGGCGGGCCGGCGGGGTGAGGCGTTGGCGCGGATGACGGTGAGGATGTTCAGGCGCATATCCCTGTGCACGGGGGGGTGGTGGACGGCAGGCGGACCCCATTTCCGCTCGCCGACGTCCTCCGGAACCCCGACCCTCGCTGTGTAGCTTTCCTCTCTTCGTCACTCCGCCGCGCAAGGTGAGGGGGCCACGCCCGCAGACCGTGCAAAAGCTACCATCGGCACGACTGGCAGCGGATGAATCCCACCGGGGGGGCGAGCCGACGGGATTCCGCGCTTCCCGGGTCGCGCGCCCGATCCGTGAGCTACGTTTTCACCGACGGCGTCCTCTGGCGCCGCACCTCTCCGAGCGACTTCGGGGCGGGACCGCTTCGTCTGTGGTGGAGACTCATCCGATGGCTCGTGCATTCTGCCTGGTCGCGATCGTCGCTGGGCTTGTGGCGGCTCCCGGCTGCAACTGCATGGGGGGGAGCAACTGCTCTTCCTCGCGGCGCCCCTCGTTCATGGAATTCGGCGGCTGCCTGGGGGGCTGCGGTTCCTCCGCTCCCGCGCCGGTTTACGCCGCCCCGATGGCCGCCCCCTGCTCGGCGCCGGCCTGCGGCAACGGGTGCGAGAGCTGCGGTGGGGCGGCGGCGGCCCCCTGCTGCAACGACGCCGGGATGATTCACTGATCCCCCGGCGGTGCCCCCGCCGCGGGGGCCTGCGGGCAGGGCCGCGGCCGGCTTCCGGGTTGGGAACGGGAAACGGATCTGTCCTGGCCTATAATCCCGGCTCCCACCCCACCCTGGAGCCGTCATGTTCGAATCGCTCTCGGCCTCGCTGACCAGTGCCCTCGCCTCCCTGCGGGGCCGGGGCAAGCTGACCGAGTCGAACATGCGCGAGGGGCTCGGCGCGGTTCGCACGGCGCTCCTCGAGGCCGACGTCGCCTATGACGTCGTCGACACCTTCCTCGACAAGGTCGTAGAGGGGGCGATCGGGGCGAAGGTTCTCGAGACGCTCGACCCGGCCCAGCAGCTCGTCGGTGTCGTCCACCGCGAGCTGGTCAACCTCATGGGGCCGGTCGATCACTCGCTCCACCTCCAGGCGGGGCGGGTGACGGTGATCATGCTCTGCGGCCTGCAGGGCTCCGGCAAGACGACCTCCTGCGCCAAGCTCGCCCGGCGCCTCAAAGAGGAGGGGCGAGCCGTGATGCTCGTCGCGGCTGACCTCCAGCGACCTGCCGCCATCGAGCAACTGGCCATCCTCGGCCGCCAACTCGGCGTGCCGGTCCACACCCCCGACGGGGTCACTGATCCGGTCGCCGTCTGCAAGCTCGGCGTGGCCAGGGCGGGGAAGGAGGGGGCGAGCGTCGTCATCCTCGACACCGCGGGACGACTGGCGATCGACCAGGCGCTCATGGACGAGCTCAAGCGCATCGACCATACCGTCGGCCCCGACCAGGTCTACCTCGTCGTCGACGCGATGACCGGCCAGGACGCGGTTCGCAGCGCCAAGGCCTTCAACGACGCCCTCGAGCTCGACGGCGTGATCATGACGAAGCTCGACGGCGACGCCCGCGGCGGCGCCGCGCTCTCCGTCAAGAGCGTCACGGGGGTGCCGATCAAGTTCATCGGCACCGGAGAGCAGATCGAGGCCCTCGAAGATTTCCACGCCGAGCGGATGGCGGGGCGGATCCTGGGGATGGGGGACGTTGTCACGCTCGTTGAGGAGGCGCAGCGGAAGTTTGACCAAGACGAGATGGCCCGGCAGGAGGAACGGCTGCGGACGGGGGAGTTCACGCTCGACGACTTCAAGAAGATGCTCCAGCAGACGCGCCGCCTCGGGCCGATCGGCAAGGTGCTGGGGATGATCCCCGGCATGGGGCAGCTCAAGGAGCTCGTCGGTGATGCCGACCTCGACAAGGACATGGGGCGGCTGTTCGGGATCATCGACTCGATGACCCCGCAGGAGCGCCGCAATCCGAACAAGGTGATCGACCAGCAGCGTCGCCGCCGGATCGCCACCGGGGCCGGCGTGGAGCTCCAGGAGGTGAGCGATCTGGTCAAGCAGTTCGACGGGATGTCGGCGATGATGAAGGGGATGGCGGGGATGGGGATGCGCGAGCGCGTCCAGCAGATGCAGGCGATGCAGGGGCAGATGGCCAATCCCGGCATGCGGCTGGGGAAGCCGAAGGGGGATACCGGCCGGCGGCTGACGGCCGACGAGCGCCGCAAGCAGAAGAAGCAGCGGGAGAAGGACCTCCGCCGCAAGCGGCGCGGGGACTGACGGGCTGCGGGGGCGTGTCCTCCCCGCCCGGATCGGCTATCCTCCCGGATCGGTTGCTCCCGGATCGGTTGCTCCCGGATCGGCTATCCTTCGGCCGTCCAGTCCTTGTTCCCAGCCCTTTTTGATCCCCTCTGCCCTGCCCCTTTTCGCCTGTCCCAGGAAGCCCGCCCTGCCATGTTCGACTCGCTCTCCGAAGCCGCTGGCTGTGATCTCCTCGCGAAAGTCTTCCGGGCCCGGGGCTACACGATCGCCCGCAATCTCCAGTTCCGGGAATACGGCGTCGAGTTCCATGTCGACGGCTGGGATCCGAAGGCCCGCGTCGGATTTGAGTATCTCAGCAGCGAGGACGACGACCACGACGATCTCTCGCTCGTCGAGTATCAGGCGCTGATGGATCAGCAGCGTCGCGGCGAGCTGTCGCTGTTTGTCATCGACGAGGTGGAGCCGGTGTCGGCGGCCGATCTCGAGGAGCAGGCCAACGAGTTCCTCGACGAGGTCGAGGCCGCCCGGGCCGCGCGCCGCAGTGCCGGCAGCCGCAAGGCTCCCGCGAAGAAGAGCGTGACGAAGGCGAAGAAGGCAGCCGCCAAGCAGCCGGTGGTGAAGAAGCCTGCCGTGAAGCGCTTGGCGAAGCCTGCCGCTGCCGCGAAGAAGCCCACGGCGAAGAAGAAGCCTGCCAAGCGGGCGCGATGAAGCGGCCTTTCCGGGGATACTTTCGTTCCCGGTAAGGCGAGCCCGGTCAACGGCACTTCCGCAATCGTTTTTGAGCCGAAGGGCGTCCCAAGCATCTTCGAGTGTCTTGCT
>SIAG01000308.1 GCA_009691925.1 Planctomycetaceae bacterium | reverse complement strand
CGCTATCGCGACCGGCGGCTGCCCGACAGCTACAAGCAAACGCGGAACGAGCTCCTCGGCTGGGACCTCTCGAGCAAGCTCTCTCCCTGGCTCGCCTGGGGCTGCCTTTCGCCGCGCCGCCTCGCCGACGATCTGGCCCGCTACGAGGCGGAGCACGGGGCCAACGAGGGCACCTACTGGCTGTGGTTTGAATTTCTTTGGCGGGATTTTTTCTCAATGCGCGGCGACCATCGCACCAGCGGCGCGTGGTCGGTCGACCCGGCCGATCCGCGCTGGCTCATGCTCGCCGGCGCTCGGCTCGGGGATCCGCTGGTCGACGCCGGCTTCCGCGAGCTCAACGCGACCGGCTTCCTCGGCAACCGCATGCGGCAGATCGCCGCCAGCTTCTGCTGCCATGAGCTCGGCTGGCCGTGGGAAGTCGGAGCGGCCTACTTCGCCCACCAGCTCATCGACCACGACCCCGCCTCGAACATCGGCAACTGGCGTTACATCGCCGGGCAGGGAGCCGATCCCCGCGGCGGCCGACGATTCGACATCGAGAAGCAGCGGGAGATGTACGACCCCGCGGGGGCGTACGTCCGGTGTTGGGAAGCGCGGTGAGGGGGCACTCACCGCTCGGAAGTTGATCGGACCGCGCCGGACAGCGTGGATCCACCGTTCATGGTGTGATCTTCCCATTTTTCAGGCTCCGGCGGCGTGCTGCCGAATGCCGCAGGCTGTCGATGGCGAACAGGACCAGAGCGCTCCAGACGATCAAAAACCCAACCAGACGCATCCGGTCGAACGGCTCGCCGTAGATCAGCGCCCCGACGAGGAACTGGAGCGTCGGACCGATGTACTGCAGCAGACCGACCGTCGAGAGCGGGATCCGCCGCACGGCGACGGTGAAACAAAACAGCGGGGCGACCGTCGCCGGCCCGGCCGCCGCGAGGAGCAGGTCGGTCGCAGCATCTTGGCCGCCGAATCCGCCGCGCTGGGCGGCATGCTCCGCGGCCAGATAGCCGATCGCCGGCAGGAGGAGGAGCACGGTTTCGAGTGCCAGCGACGGCAGGGGGTCGAGGGTCCCTTTCTTCTTCACCAGCCCATAGAGGGCGCTTGAGCACCCCGCCGATCTGCCGCCATCCCCCCCACCACCACAGCAGCGGCACGAACGTCAGGCTCGACCAGAGCACGCGATGGGCGACGAGTTGGAGGCTCGGGATCGCATCGAGCTGCTTCCAATAGATCGGCAGCAGCCCCCACATGACGAAGGCGGCGATGCCGCACAGATGGCCGATGTCCACTCAAGCGGCCCTGGGGATCGAGGGATGGGAAGCGCCTGCGGCTCTGCCGCGAAAGGCCGAGCGACGCTGGGATGGAGCGGCCTGAAGCGAGTATCGCCGGTCCGGCCGGGTTGGTCCACGCGGGTGAAAAACCACTGTCCCCAGCTGTCTAGGGTGGACCCCGATTTTCGGGCGCGCTGATAAGGTGGAGCCCCGAGGGTGGGAGGCACCCTTTTTGGAGCAGGCGGATGGGCGGAAAACCATGGGGCTGCCAGCGGCCAACACAAGTGTCGAATCCCCCCTGGCCCACCTACGCTATCGGCATGAAGCGGCAACTCGCGCTGTCGCGCCCAAGCAGAGCCGTGCAGCAATAACGCCCCGAGGACCCGGCGGATGAACCAAGATCACGACCACGCGCAGCCCACGAGCACGGCCACGTGGCGACCTTTGAGGATCTGGATCCCGATCGTGCTGGTGCCGCTGATGGGGTTGATGCGATTCGTCCCGGGTCTGATCCCCAGCGGGCCCTCGATGATCTGGATGGCGAGCGCCTTCGGGCCGTTTCTGATCGGTTTGCTGGTCGTGCTGTGGTGGCTGCTGGCCAGCCGCGCCCGCTGGTTCGAGCGGATCCTCGGCGTCTTGGGCCTCGTCGCTGTTGTCGGGATCGAGCAGATGATCTGCCATCCGTCGATGCGCGGGCCGCTGCCGATCGTCCTGACAATCCCGATGGCGATCGCGGCGTTTGCGATCGGCGCGATGCTCTTTGGCCGCACGCTCTCCATCCGGCGCACGGGCCTCGCCCTCGGGCTGGCCGTCCTGGCAACGGCCTACTCGGCCCTTGTCCGCACCGACGGCGTGTGGGGGGATTTCTCATTCCGATTCGACTGGCGCTGGAAGGCAACCGCGGAACAGTTGGCGACTGACGAGATCCGCCGGGCCGGAACCGTCGCGGTCGACAGTCCGGTCGATATCGAGGCGCTGATCGCGGCCCTCGGATCGGCGCCCTGGCCTCATTTGCGCGGGCCGCGCGGCGACAGCTCCCAGACCGGCCTCCGCTTCAGCGACGATTGGGTCGCCCATCCGCCGCGCGAGCTGTGGCGCAAACGGATCGGTCCGGCCTGGAGCTCGTTTGCCATCGGCGCTGATCGGCTGTTCACGCAGGAGCAGCGCCTCGAGGATGAAGTCGTGTCGTGCTACGACGCGAAGACAGGCCAGCCGATCTGGTCGTTCGCGACCCCGTCGCGGTTCTTCGAATCACTCGGCGGGCTCGGGCCGCGCGGCACGCCGACGCTTGCCGACGGGTCGGTCTATGCGCTCGGGGCTGAAGGGATCCTGGTGCGCGTCAGCGCCGTCGACGGGTCGCTGGTGTGGAAAGCCGACCTCAAGGCAGCGGCAGGGCGCACGGAGCCGCCGATGTGGGGCTTTTCCTGCTCCCCATGTGTCGACAGCGGCGTCGTCGTCGTCCATGGCGGCGGCAAGGGCGATAAGGGGATCGTCGCCTTCAAGGTTGACGACGGCCAGGTGGCTTGGACGGCCCCGGCCGGCGAGATGTCGTATGCCTCCGTGCAGAAGATCAAGCTTCTGGATCGGGACTATCTCTGCCTGCTCTCCAACTCCGGAGCGCACCTCCTGGAGCCGGCGACAGGCAAGTCGGTCTACGACTACCCCTTCGCCCACCAGGGCTACCGGGCCTGCCAAGCGCAGGTCATCGACGGCAACAAGCTGCTCATCCCCGCCGGGATGGGAACCGGCACGAGACTCGTGGAGTTTTCATCCACTGATTTCGGCCTCGAGGCGAAGGAGCTGTGGACGAGCCTCGACATGAAGCCCGACTACAACGACATCCTCATCCACGAGGGCAACATCTACGGCTTCGACAACGCGATCTTCGCCTGCATCGGCCTGGAGGATGGCAAGCGGAAGTGGAAGGGGGGAAGGTATGCCAAGGGGCAGGCGTTGCTGCTGGCCGATTCCGGGCTGATTGTGGTGGTGAGCGAGAAAGGCGGGCTCGTGCTCTTGCGGGCGACTGCCGAGAAGCACGAGGAGCTTGGGAAAATCGAGGCCCTCAGCGACAAGACGTGGAATCATCCGGTCGTGGTCGGCGACCGGCTCTATCTCCGCAACGCCGATGAGATCGTGTGCTACGAGCTGGCCACCGCGGGCTGACGCGCGACCGGGCGGTCTCGAAATGACTCGAAACGCCGAGGCGGCTGGGGGACGCGCGAAACCCCCGCCGGCCCGGTATATTGAAGACCCTCTGGCCGACCACACAACCGCACCCTCGACGCCGTCCATGAACCGCGCTCTCTCCGATCAGCGATTCCTCGCCATCCGCAGCCTCGTCGTAGAACTCTCGGCGGCGTTCGACCGCGTGGAGCGGCATGCGGCGGCGGAGTCGGTCGATCTGGATGAGGATATTCGCTGGCGTCTGCTCGCGGAGGCCGTAGCGCGGCTGGCGGCAGGGCCCGGCCGCGTCGAGGCGGTGCAGGAATTGTTCTCCGACGCCTATGAACCGGCGTGGCGGCAAACCGGCGGGCCGGAGCTTTTCGGATCGCCCGGATGCTGCGGACGCTAGGGGTGCCCCATGAACTACGTCGATCCCCACATCCACATGGTCTCGCGGATCACCGACGACTACGAGGCCCTCGCGCGGATGGGTTGCGTGGCCGTCAGCGAGCCGGCCTTCTGGGCCGGCTTCGACCGACGGAGCGCCGACGGCTTCCGTGACTACTTTCGGCAGATCACCGAGGTTGAGCCGCGGCGGGCCGCCGGCTACGGGATCGCCCACTATTCCTGGCTGTGCATCAACGCCAAGGAGGCCGAGGACGTGAAGCTCGCCCGCGAGGTGATCGCGGCGATCCCAGAGTTTCTCTCTGCGTCCAACGTGCTGGGCATCGGAGAGATCGGGCTCAATAAGAACTCGCGGAACGAGGCGACCGTGTTCCTCGAGCAGGTCGAACTGGCCGTGCGGCACAACGAGACGATCCTTATCCACACGCCGCACCTCGCCGACAAGCTGCGCGGCACGCGGATGATCCTCGACATGCTTGCCGACTTCCCCGCGCTCGACCGCGGCCGGGTCGTGATCGATCATGTCGAGGAGCACACGATCCGCCCCGCGCTCGACGCCGGCTACTGGGCCGGCATGACGCTCTACCCGGTAACAAAGTGCTCGCCGGAGCGGGCCTGCGACCTGGTCGAGCGCTACGGAACGGAGCGGCTGCTGGTCAACTCCGCCGGCGACTGGGGCCCGTCGCGGCCGGCCGCGGTCCCCGATTTCATCGTGGCGATGCGGGCCCGCGGGCATGCCGAGGAGCTGATCGAGCGGATGGTGCTCCACAATCCGCTCGAGCTGTTCTCCCGCTGCCGGCGGTACGTGCCGCCGCCACGGATCGGCAACCCGCTGCAGCGGACGACCTCGTCATAAAACCCGACCGGGAAGATCCCCTCGCGGATGTTCCCAGCGGCGGAAGCGAGGTGGCTGAGCCCCCGGGACAAAACTGCCCTCGGGTGTCGTCCGGGCGAAAACCGCACCAGAACTGCTCCCAGTCCTCGTGCGCTCCCCAGGAAAAGCCCTCGTTGAAGAGGTGGAGCGCATCGAGCCACCGCAGATCGCCAGTCAGGAGTGCGGCCGGAGCGCGGCGACGGGAGGCTGGCTCGGTGGGAAGCTGAGCGAGCTCGAAGGGCGTCGTTGACCGTCTGCAACAGCATGCAGGCGCTCCGATAAACAGCTCTGTTCTTCTCGAGCCATCCGATCTCGCTGAAAAGTGGATATTGACATCCGGTATTCTGGCCGTACCCTTTTCAATGAAATTGGAGGACATGGTCCGCTTTGGTCCCTGATGTTGCTCGGCCCGTTCCTCGAAGCCCACAAAAGGCGGAAATCATGACGCTCTCCCAGGTC
>SIAG01000307.1 GCA_009691925.1 Planctomycetaceae bacterium | reverse complement strand
CCCCACCACGGCACTCCCTTCCAACCCCGCCGCGAGGCGTTCCCGGGCCAGCGCGAGATCGGAGACGACACTCTCGAAGCGGCGTCTTAACAGGATTTCGCGGGCCTCGAGCATCGCCATGAGCGCCTCTGGCGTGACCACGTCGAGCGACCAGGCGTCGCTCGTCCCTTCGTTCGGGCCACCGCCGAGCGTGCAGCCGTCGCGGGCCACCAGCTGCACCGATAGGGTGGCCCCCGGTGCGAGCCCGAGCGGCTCGAGCTCGACCACCTCCGGCGCGTCATCGGTGAGCTCGACGACCGGCATCCCAGCCTTCAACCGTGCCACCGGCAGGCTGGCCGTCGCCCCGTCCTTAACCACGACCGTGGCAGTGGCATCGGCCAGGGCATGGTCATCACTCAACACCCCGACCAGCGGGATCCGTGCCCGCGGCGTGACGGCCGTGGAGATGCCGCGCATCCTGACCGCCACCTGGGGCGCCTCGTCCGGGACGGCCGAGACCACCACCGAGATCGGCTCGCGATTGTCGAGGCCGTCGGTGTCGGTGAACCGGGCCACAAGCGTCCGTTCCCCGTCGACGGCCGCCAGTTCGACGGCGATCACCTTTCCGTCCGCCGCCGATTCCGCTCCCCCTTTTGGCGCGTCGATCGTCTCGGCCAGAGGCGTCTCGGCACCGTCATCGAGGGCCACGACCGTGGCCGCGCGGAGGGCCTTCGTGGCCTGGAAGCGGATCGTCACGTTCGAACCGCGCGGCACCTGGAGGACGCGGGATGGGGGGAGGAATCGGGTCCCACCGCCGAGATATCCGGGGAGCGTGGCCACGGCTTCCAGCGACGACAGCGCCGGAGCATCGACCACCATCAACCGCAGTCCGCGGAGCCGCGCATCCCCCCCCCGGATCTCGACGTCGAGATCCTCGCTGACCCCCTTGAGGAGATGGCCGAACGCCTGCGCTGCGTCGGTCACCCCACCGCGGATGCCCATCCGTTCCGTCCGCCACGGCCCGCCCCGGGAGGGCTTCGTCCGCAGGTCGACAATTTCCGGCACCTCCCGGGTCGCATCGGCCCGGACGCGGAGATCGACGTCGGCTCCGCGGGCCACCTTCCGCACCCCCGCGGAAAACCCCTCCGCCTCGAGCCCGGTGCGGCGCGGCCACGGGGTGTCGTCAAGGAGGATCATGCGCCGGGTCCACTGGTCGGCCAGCGCCGGCTGGAGCCATGCCAGGCCGGCGATGCTGGCCACCGCCAGCCCCCCGGCCAGGGCCGTGGCCACGAGTCGAAGGCGGCGGAAGAGCCGGGCAGGCTCGACGTCGTCGACCACCGCGACCGCCTCGTCGATCGTCCGCTCGAGAAGCTCCCGATCGACCTCCGTGCCGGGGCCCGTCGTGAGCTCCACCGCGGTCGAGAGGCTGTCGCGGAAGCCGTCGTGGCCACGCTCGAGGAGCGAAGCCAAGGTGGCATCCCCCATCGGCACCGCCAGCCGGCCCCACAGCTTCCCCCACAGCATCGCCACCATCCCTGCCAGCACCAGGGCAACCCCCAGGAGGCGGACCCACGCCGGCGGCTCGACCGCCCAATCGATGGCCATCGTGCCGAAAAACACCACCGCCCCCGCGACACCGATCAGCGCCAACGATTCGATCCAGATCCAGCGGCGCGTCTGCTGCCGTACGGCCTCGATGAGCGCCCGGATCCGCGCCAGCCCCGCGATGGCGGACGTCGAAAGCGGTGCCGACGGGGACGCGGCAGTACGGATCTCGGGGGACACGGTGCTCTCTCCTGCGGCAGCCAACGGCGGGCATCCCTTTCCTGGTCGGGCGAGTATCAGGCGAGCTTCACGAGACGCCGAAGAATCCATTCAACACAGAGCAGGCCGGTGCCGAGTGCGAGGAGCAGGGCATTGAGCCGGAGTTTGAACGCGCCGTCGGGGGCCCCTGTCTCGTATTCACGGCGCGAGCGGTCGGGGATCCGCGCCGCCAGATCGATCGACTCGGCCGATCCCCAGGGGGCGTCGACGAGGAAGTGAGCCTTGCCCCCCGTGATCGCCCCGAGCCGTTCGAGGAGGCCGCGGTCGAGTCGGGGGCGCTCGAGCTCCCGATCGGGGAGCCGGGCCTGGACGCGCCGCGAAATCACCTCACCGGAGCCGTCGCTGAGATCGATGTCGATCCGCCAGCCTCCCTCGCGCGACGCCACGAAGCCCCCCTGGAAGACCCCGGGGCGCCCCGGATCGGCGGTCAGCGGCACCCTGACGGTCGCGCCATCGGGGCCCTCGACGCGACAGACCGCCCCGCCCAAGCCCGCAGCGCCGTCTCCGTCGGCGGCGACGAGCCGGACGACGACCGTGGCACCGACCGGATAGCGGTCCCGCTCCACCAGCAGCCGGGCCCGGCGGGAGCCGGCGAGCAAGCGCCCCTGAGAGACATGTCGCACCAGCTGCGTCGAAAGGCGCTCAAAGAGCGCGTCTTCGAGCGACCGCAGCCGCCAGGTCTCGCCGCTCCCCAGATAGAACACGCTCCCCGACCCGTAAAACTGCCCGGCCATCGAGATCGGACCGCGGCCGCCGACGGCGGAGCCGACGCCGGCACTCCCCGGAGGGTTCACCCGGGCGTAGACGGTGGCCCCCGGCTTGGCGACGGTGGCATCGAAGCAGGAGAAGATCCCCTTGAACTCGCTCCACACCGTCTGGCTGGCGATCCGGCTCCCGGCCAGCCAGAGGAACTCCGCCTCCGTGCCGTCCCGGCTGAATTGCAGCGGCATCGGCTCCTCGAAGCCGGCCGGTTCATCCACGAGACTCTGCCCCGCGCGGCGCAGCTCCACCGGATGGAGCCCGCGCACCACGGTCGTCTGCGGATCGGCGATCCAGGCATCCATGAAGACGGTGCCGGCCACGAGCACCAGCCCACCCGATTCGCGTGACACCCACCGCTCGAGCCGGGCCTGCGCGGCCGGATCGAGGCGGCGCCAGTCGACGTCGAAGGCGACGATGCAGTCGTAGGTAGAGAGCTCCTCGGCGGTGGTGGGAAACGATTCGAGGATCCGCCGCGCGTCCTGCGAGGCACCGCGTGTGGCGGTGCCGAGGAGCACGTCGACGGCAAAGCTTTTGTCGCGCTCGAGGACGTTCCGCATGAATTGGTACTCGCGCGTCGGCCCGCTCGCCATCAGCAGCACCTGCGTCACCCGATCGACGACCTCGACCTCGGCCACCTGGGAATCGTCCCCCGGGGTCCGATCCGCCGGTGGCGGCACGACCCGGAGAACGAGCTCATGCCGGCTCGGCGCGTCGAGCCCGGGCACCTCGAAACGGACGCCGGCCAGTTCACCATCGGCCGCGAGCAGCACCTCGGTGGTGTCGATCACCCGCCCCCCCGGTGCCGCCGCGCCGCCGTCTCCCTCGGCCGGCGAGCGATCCGCCAGCTCTACCCTCACCGTCTGACCGGCGAGCCCCTGGGCCTGGAGGTATCCCTGAACGGAGAAGCGATCCCCCGGGTAGACCCGCGTTGGGGAGAGGAGATCGGCGACGCGGACATTCGTCGGCAATCGGTCCGACCCCGTCCCGATGGCAAAGACGGGAATCCCCGCCTTGGCAAGCGTCGCGGCCGCCGCCGCCGGATCGACGCCGGCGTTGTTGCCTCCATCGGTGAGGAGGATCACCCCCGCGAGCGTGCCCGGCGGTTCCTGATCCATGACGCGCTGGAGCGCCTCGCCGATCCGCGTCTCGAATCCGCGCGGCTGGAGTCGCTCCGGCCAATCCGGCTCCGCCGCACCGTCGGCCGCCGCGCCGTCCTCCGGAGCCGACCGGTCGGGCCGGGGCATGCCAACGCCGGAAACCTCCTCGGGCCCACGGGGGAGAACGGTGAGCGATTCGGCATCGGCGTCGAAACGCCACAGCGAGACCTCGTGCGTGGGGGCGAGGGCGGCGAGCATCCCGCCCCGTTCGAGAACCTCCACGGCCCGCGTCGAACGGGTCGAGGGCACGGCATCCGCCACGGCCACGCCGGCGTCGAGCCCCTCCGGCAGGGTCATACTGGCGCTGGCGTCGACGACGACGGCCACGCGCGACGGAAACACCACTTCGTGCTCGGCGATCCGCTCGAGATCGAGATAGGCCGCAGCGAGGGTGGCCAGTGCCCCGAGCCGCAATCCGAGAAGGAACAGACCGATCCCACGAGGCAATTCGGCCGCATCGCGCCGGTACATCCACGCCACCCAGGCCATCACGGCGACGAGCACCGCGACCAGCAGCGGCATCTGCCACCACTGCGAGAAACCCTCCAGCAGCGCGCTGGAGACGCGGTGCTTCACCACGTCGGTGGCGGCCAGGCAGAGGACGTTGGGGAGGGTTGGCATGGAGGACAGAGCCGGCATGGGACCGGCATTGAACTGGCTGGAAGGGGTAATGTGAAAGACGACAACGCGGCCGAGGGCGGGATCCTGGTCAGGTCGCGGCCCCGCGCCGCCTCAAAGGGTGATAGCTCGTCGACCACGCCACCACCTGCTCGAGGAGGAGGATGCCGAGGAGGATCGTCAGCAGCGGCGTGACCAGCGAGACGCCGGCCAGGGCCCGGGCACCAGGGTCGATCGACGCGGCATTCTCGTACGTGAACGGGACTCCCGCCAGGGTTTTTTCGAGTCCCTCCCGTCCGGACCGGGCCAGATGCCCCTCGTCCGGATCGACGTTCACCGCGAACAGCCGCTCCCGCTCCAGCCCGTCGGTGCGCCGCCAGCGGACGGCGTAGGCCCCGGCGGTCGGGGTGTCGAGCCGGGCCTCCATCCTCCCGGCTGCCGCCGGCCGCGCGGCCTGATGGACGAGGGTGCCGTCGGGAGGGACGAGGAAGTCGACCTCGATGCCGTCGACTGACGGGTCGAGCGCGATGACCACCGGGTCGCCGACCTCGAGTGACTCCGCCCGCCTCCGGCCCCGGGCCAGATGGCTCTCGAGTTCGAGCATCACGACAACCCAGCTGGGATTGCCCCGCGACCAGTTGTTCCAAGCCGGCGAGGCGGTGGTCAGAACGGCCGCGACCATCCCGGCGCCGTAGGACCGTTCCACCATCAGCGGGCTGCCGTTGCGGAGCGAGAGGAGACGCCGCAGCCCCGCCTCGGCGGCGGGCTCCCATCCCCGCTCGACCGCCGCGTACCGGTCGACGCGGACGGCATCGAGGAGGGGATT
>SIAG01000306.1 GCA_009691925.1 Planctomycetaceae bacterium | reverse complement strand
CGTGCGTCAGGGCCTCGAGCCGGAGGCCGACAAAAGGCCCCGGGGGGAGCTCGAAGACAAGCGTCGTGTCGCCAACGTCGGGACGCGGGCCGGAGGCGAGCAGCGAGCGGTCGTCAAGAAGGGCGAGGGTGGCGCCACCGCTGGCGGCGCTGCTCAGCGGTGCGAGCGTCTTCCAGGGATCCTGCTTGACCCGTTCGATCCAGGCCTCCCGCGCGGCCGCGAGGGGCGGGGTGTCGGTGTCGAGATCGCGCTTCGCCGTGGCGACGGCCTCGTCGAGGGCCACCAGCTCCGCAGCCTCCCTCCGCGTCGTGAACAGCTCCATCCGCCCCCACGCCTTGTCGCGCCCCTGGCCGATGTCGTAGACGCCGCGCTCCTCGATGTCGGCAAAGTACGCCGCCATCGAGTAGAAGTCGCGCATCGTGAACGGGTCGTACTTGTGGTCGTGGCATTCGGCGCAGCCGAGCGTCGAGCCGAGCCAGGCCCCCGAGACGTCGCGGACCCGGTCGGAGGCATACTTGAGGAGGTATTCCTCGGCCTGCGCGCCCCCTTCGGCACTCATCATCCCGAGCCGGTTGTAGGCCGCGGCGACGCGCTGATCGAGCGTGTTGCCGGGGAGGAGATCACCGCCGAGCTGCTCGCGCGTGAAGCGGTCGAACGGCATATTCTCCGCGAACGCCCGGATCACCCAATCGCGGTAGGGCCACACCGTCACCTCCTGGTCGCCGTGGTAGCCGACCGAATCGGCGTAGCGGACCAGATCGAGCCACCAGGCCGCCATCCGTTCGGCATGCGCGGGACTGGCGAGGAGCCGATCGACGAAGCGCTCGAAGGCCTCGGGGGAGGGATCGGCCAGAAAGGCATCGATCTCGGCCGGTTCCGGGGGGAGGCCGGTGAGATCGAGGGAGACGCGGCGGGCGAGCGTCGCCCGGTCGGCCTCGGCGGCGGCCACGAGCCCCGAACCTGCCAACTCTCGGTCGATGAAGGCATCGACCGGCAGCCCAGCCGCCGGAGGCACCGGTCGGACGAGCGGACGGTAGGCCCAATGCCCTTCGTAGGGGGCGCCGGCGGCGATCCAGGCCGCGATCGAGTCGCGCTGCTGCGGCGTCACGACCTTGTTCGTGTCGGGAGGGGGCATGACGACGTCGGGATCGGTGGAGCGGAGCCGCTCGAGGAGCGCGCTTGCCTCCGGGTTGCCGGGCACGATCGCCGGGCTGCCGTCGCGCGGCGCGGTGGCCCCCTCGAGGGTGTCCAGCCGCAGATCGGCCTGGCGGTTAGCCGCATCGGGCCCGTGGCAGGCGAAGCAGGCATTGGCAAGGACCGGGAGCACGTCGCGGTCGAAGCGGACGGCCGCGGGAGCCGGCGCTTCAGCGGCACGCCCCCGCTTCCCAACAGGCATGCCGACGCCGGCCGTAATCAGCAGCGCGGCCACCCAGCCCGCCCGTCGAACCGTTCCCTGCCCGAGCATGGCCATGCCGCAACGCTCCTCTTCAGAAAAACCCCTCACCAAGCCAAACGGTGATTGTCGCTCCGCTGCCGCGCGGGTTGCAACTGCGTCGCCGGCGCCCTGGCCGGAGAGGATGAGCCGATGGCGTCGGCGCCCGCGTCGCTCACCACTCGATGACGAGCGTGCCGGCGCGACGGGCGCCGTCCTGCCCGGGGACGGTGACCGTGAGGCAGCCGGTCGCCAGGAGGCGGGCCTCGACCGGCACACCATTCCAGAGGACTGCATGCGGGAGCTGCGCCACGCGCGAAAGGATCAGCCGGCTCGGCTCCTCCGGCCAGAGCATGACTTCGACGCTGGTCGCGGCGGCGGTGGAGGTCGCGCGGCGCACCGCGCCGGGAAGATGGAGGACGTGGCCGGCTGAATCGGTCGGGCTCCGGGTGAGGCGCGTCGCCGTCACCAACGGCGTGGCCTCAAAGGCCTCGGCGAGTGTCGCCTGGACCGTGGCCGGGTTGATCGCCGGCCCAGCGCCAGCGCTCGATCCGAACAGCCAGTAGTCGGGGAGGAGGCCACCGCGACCGGCCGCGTCGTCGATCGGGAACGTCATCTGCAGTCCGCTTCGCGTGATCCCGCGGGCGAGCGTCTGCCAGGGCTGTGCGCCGGCGCCGTCGGCGGCGCGGGCGAGGTCGTGGAGGGCGCCGGCATAGACCAGCCCACACCACTGCACCGGCTGCCCGATCCACACCGGTGCCACCCAATCGGTCGCCCCGAGAACCCCAATCGTGGCATAGCGTCCCACCGGCCCGGCGAGCGGATCGCGGAGATAGACAAACGGCACGCCCGACCAGGCCCACAGCCGCGCCTCCTCGAGCCGGGCTGGATCGCCATCGAGGAGATGGCCGAGGAGGTGGATGCGCACCAGCCGGGCCGAGGCGAGGATGTCGGGGGTGTGGAGCGGCATCTCCCAGGGCTGCGCGCCGCGCGGCACGGCGCCGGCCGGCCAGGCCATCGCGATTCCATCGAGCGCGGCGAGGGCCGCACCGATCGCCGCTTCGTCGCCCCCCAGAACCGCCGCCTCAAGCAACGCCTCGGCCCGGATGGCGGTGTGGCCGTTGCACTGGTCTCCCCCGAGGGTCGCCGCGTAGTCGGTCGGGCCGGCGACGTAGCGATCCTTGCCTCGCGCCGCCGTCAGTTCGGCAGCGATCGATCGGGCCTGCGCCGCCGCGGCCATGAGCACCAGCCCGACGGCAGCGTCATCGGCCACCGCGGGGCGGAGGAGGAGCGGCAGGGCCGGCCGCGCGAGATGACCGATGCCCCCGGTGGCCCCCACCGGCAGCGCCGCGAGCGCTTCGTGCGCCGTGGCACGGAGCCGGGCGGCGAGCGCCGCATCGCCGACATGCGCGGCCAACCAGAGCATGCAGGCCGGCGCGTCGGCGGCGGGCTGGGCGGCGAAGCGCCCCTGCCAGACGGCGTGGCGCCAGGTCGTGCCGTCGCGCGCGGCGGAATCGAGCCAGCCGTGGGCGAGGAGCCGACAGGCGGCCTCAAGGCCACCATCGAGCCCGGGGGCGCTGGCGGGGAGTGGCGGCAGCCCCTCGACGCGAACCCACTCGGCCACCGCGGGGAGGACGGTGTCGCCGCCGCCGCCGCGGATCGTGATCGCCTGGCGCACCGCCTTGCCAGGCTCGAGCATGACACCCCGGTAGATCTCCCGCTCCCCCTCGAAGCGCGGCGGCAGCGGCTCGAAGGCCCCTGCCGCTGGCGACCAGAGCCCGAGAACATGGCCTCCGGAAGCGAACATTCGATCGGGGGAATCGAAGAGGGGGGAGGCCGGGACGGCCCCCGGCTCCCAATCGACCGCCAGCCAGCGCCCAGCGGCGACGAGGACCATCGATGGAAAGCAGACCTTGGCAGGATCGACAAGCTGCCGGTTCGCGGCTGGCCCGCGGATCTCCTTGTTGTTCGAGGAGGGTTCATCGTCGAGGTATTCGACCCCCGGCAGGAGCGCCTGCGACTTGCCCGTGCCGAATATTCCCCGGCCGGCAAAGAGCGTCAGCCACGGCAGATGGATCAACTCGCGGGGTCGGTCGACTTCAACGCGCGTCTCGATGCGCACGCCGCACTCGGCGGCCGTGAACCGCCGGCTGAAGCGCCAGGTAGCGGCCCCGTCGCCCGCTTCGGGCACCGTGGCGACGATCTCGAATCCCTCCGCCAGCACCCGCGACACGACGCCCCCGGTGCCCGGATCGACGGGGATTCCACGATCCGCCTCCCGAGAGGAAAACAGCTCGGCGGGATCGCTGTCGGCTATCCGCCGGCCGTCGATCGAGATCGAGAGGGCGTTCCAGCGGTGGGGATCGTGAGCCACGCTCACCCCCCCCTGCTTCACCACCAGGGCGTCGCCCGGGAGGATCAGCGGCGCGGGGCGGCCGGCCGGGGGGGCCGGGGCGAGCGGAATCAGGGGCGTGGCGACGAGCCGGCCGAGGCGGACGGGGGCAGCGCCGTCGGGGGGATCGAGCCGGAATCGGACGCGCTCACCGAGCGCCGGCAGCACCCCGCGAAACCTCCCGGTGCCGTCGGCGACGAGGTTCACCGCCCACACTTCGGCGAACTCCTTCCCCTCGGCCGCGGCGTAGCAGCGAACATCCCCCGCCGCGGTGCCGTCGAGCTCCACAAGCAGCTTGCGGGAGCCGGGAGGAAGGGGGAGATCGACAACCGGCCCGACGAGATACGGATCCTCGCCCCGGCAGATCATCGACAACCCATCCGCTCCATCCCCGAGACCGCCGATCGAGCCGTTGGCTCGCCAGCCGTGCGCGGGGGTGGTGAAGTCGGCCACGACGACCGGGCGCTCGTCGCCAGCCGACGTGCGGCCGGGCCAGAAAAGGGGGGCAAGGAGGAGCAACGCAAAACGAAGGCAGGGGTAGAGGTGGGGCATGGGATCGGTCGGTGGGCCGGGAGCAAAGCACGACAGAACGCACCCGACAGGGTATCCCGTCGACCGCGTCAGGGTGGGGCTGCGGGCGGCGATCCTCGCGCTCCGCACCACCCCGGGCCGTTGTCGCTTCCCCCGTGCGTGTGGTACGAAGCAGTCACCCATGATCGCCGTCGGCGGTCGGGCGCCCATCGAATTTTCTGCAGGAGTCATGATCATGGCGAAGAAGAAGGCCGCGAAGAAGAAGCCCGCCGCTGCGAAGAAGGCGACGAAGAAGGTCACCAAGAAGGCCGCGAAGAAGGCAGCGAAGAAAGTCGTCAAGAAGGTCGTGAAGAAGGCGAAGGGGCCACGCGAGGACGTAGACTCCCCACAGCAAGTTCCCACCGGAGGCGGCAAACGGAAGCCCATCGGCAGATAGCCGTTCGGAGCGGATGGTGGCCGATGCCTGCCAGTCACTCTCTCGACTGACCGACCGATGACCTCACCTCGTGCCGACGCTTGGGCCGGCGAGGTCATCGGTCGGCGCGAGCCCATCACCGGCCGAGAGCCCGATCCAAATCCTCCGTGTCGGCTGCCAAAGCGGATTACGGCGATCCGAGCCGTTCAAGATGCTGGCCGACCTCCGCTTCGACGTCCGCGATCGCAGCGAACCCGAAGCGACGCGATTCACCGCAGTGTTCGAGTGCCGACTTGAACATTTCGAGCGCCCGCGGCTTATCCCCCCGCTGTTCGGCAATCAGGCCCTTCAAGGCAAACAACCGCGCCGAGGTCTGGGCCCGCGCCGCAGGAGGCCAAT
>SIAG01000305.1 GCA_009691925.1 Planctomycetaceae bacterium | reverse complement strand
GCCGCGTCGTCGGCGTCCGCTTGGCGGGGTCGGCGATGATCGAGAAGGCCGGCTCATAGATCGCCACCTCGACGCGGCGGATCCCGTCTGGATCGGCCGCCAGCCCCGGACAGCGGGCGAAGAGATCGACCAGCGCCTGGAGGCTGCCGGCCGACTGGTGCTCGTAGAGCCCGAGCTTGAAGTGCATGAAGTGGATCGCGAAGGCGTCGCCGCCGAGCCCGAGCTCGAGATCGAACGGGCTCTGGCCATCGGGGCAGGGGACGTTCCTGCGGTACAGCGCCAGCGGATTGCGGAAGATATCCTTCGGCCCGATGAAGCCGGCCAGTGAGCGCCTGGCCGCCGACACCGCCACCTCCGCCGCCAGCGCCGCCGAGGCCCCCTTGCTGTCGGAAAGCTGGTGGCCGGCGCGGATCGCCCGGTAGGGGACGTAATGGGCGACGACCATCCCGATCGCCGACTCGATCGCGTCGACATCGCCGCCGAGGGCCGCCGCACAGGCCGCCGCGGAGGCGACCGCGCCGTGGTGGACGTGGTCGATGGCGTAGGTCCGCAGCGGAAAGACCTCCGCCAACCGACCGCGGATCTCGTCGATCAGAAGCATGACGCGGAGGGTCTGATCGCCGTCGAGCCCCGCTTCCCGCGCCGCCGCGAGGGCCACGGGATAGAAATCGTTGTGGCCGAACTCCCCGGCCGTTCGCCCCTTCGCGGCGTCGTGGCCGAAGTTCGTGCCGTTGGAATCCCACTCCCGCACCGCAGAGGCGTCGGCTGCCACCCCCTTCTCGATCGCTACCGGCCGGCGCGCCCCGAAGCACATCGCCCCCCGGCTCCCGGCGGCAGGGGCTGACGCAAGCGCTTCGCGCCGCAGCACCGTCGGTGCGTTGGCCCCCCGGGCGAGGGCCGAGACGCCGCACCCGACGCTATCGACATGGAAGCGCTCGAGGAGCCCGAGGGTCCGAGCGCCGACCGGCTGGGGATGATGGAGAAAGTCGCGGGCGTAATCCGCCAACCCGCGGGCCTGGTTGGAGTCGGCGGGGAGGAGGCGGGTGGAGCCGGTGGTTCTCCGGGGAACGGGATGGGGCATAGGATGTCATACGGCTGGCGGGGATTCGGTCGTCGAAAGAACCGGTTCGACAGTTGTAGCCGATCACCCCAGAATAAAAGGACCGGCTGCGGGGCTTGCCCGCCGTCCCCTGACGGTCCCTTTCCTCCCCCTTCCCCCGGCACCCCCGATGGAACCAGCCCGGCTCGGACCGTACTCCATCGGCGCCCGGCTCGGCCGTGGTGGAATGGGGGCGGTCTACGAAGCCGTCGACGCGATCACCGGCACGACCGTCGCCGTCAAGGTGCTCGCGGCCCACCTCGCCGACGACCAGGGGCTGAAGGCCCGCTTCCGCGCCGAGATCGACACCCTCAAGGACTTGCGGCACCCCGGCATCGTCCAACTCCTCGCCTTCGGGGAGGAGGGGGACCAGCCGTACTTCGCGATGGAACTGGTGCGGGGGAAGACGATCGAACAGACCCTCCGCACCGGCCGGCGGTTCACCTGGCAGGAAACCGTCGCGGTGGCGCTTTCGGTCACCCGGGCCTTGAAGCTGGCGCACGATCATGGGGTCGTCCACCGCGACCTGAAGCCTTCCAACATCCTCCTCACCGACGACGTCCCGATCGGCGCGGGGGTGAAGCTCGCCGACTTCGGGATCGCCAAGCTGTTCGGCGGTGTGGCCCACACCGCCCATGGCAACATCGTCGGCACGGCCGAATACATGGCCCCCGAGCAGGCGGCAGGCCGCGGTGTCGACCATCGGGCCGATCTCTACGCCCTCGGCCTGGTGATGTATGCGATGCTCGCCGGCCGGCCTCCGTTCTGCGGAGGACAGGTGACGGAGGTGATCGAGAAGCAGCGCCACACCGCCGCCCCGCGCGTGGCCGCCGCGGTCCCGTCGGTGCCTCCGGAGCTCGACACGCTCATCGACCGTCTTCTCCAGAAGGATCCGGCGGCGCGCCCCGGCAGCGCCCTGGCACTGGCGCGGCTCCTGACGGCGATCGGCACCCTCGTTCCCACGACCGACGAAACCGACCCGGCGGGGGACAAACTCGTGATCGCTGATCTCGCCCCCCAACCGCCGCAGCCGGGGCCCCCCGGCCGCACGGAGGATTTTACGACCGTCTGCGGAGCCGCCCCCGCTCCGGCCGCGCCCCCGCCGGCCGCGGCCAGCGAAACGCCCACCAGGCCGCAGCCCCCCCCGCGCGGCGGGCCGACGCGCTCCGATGCCTCCCCCCGGATGGCCTCCGGCCGCGGTGCCGGCGATGCCCGGACGGCCGGGATCGACAGCGATCGCACCGATCTCCCCCCGGGGGAATCGGGCTCGACGACCCGAGTCGACACGGCCGTCCGCCGCCGCCACACGACGATGGCCGAGCTCGACCAGGCCGATCGCGATCGCCGCAGCCGCGACCACGCGCGCGCGACCTGGATCCGCTCGGCCACGGCGGTCGCGATCGCAGTCGCGGTCCTCGGTGGGGGATGGATGCTCCTCCGCCCGCCGACAGCCGACGCGCTCTACACCCAGATCAAGGCGGTGACCGACAACGACGACGGCGATCTCCGCGATGCCGCCGACCTCATCCACCGCTTTCTGCGCGACCATGCCGACGATCCCCGCGCCGGCGAGGTGGCGGGCTTCGAGCGAACGATCGCCCTCGATCGCCTCCAGCGCCGCGCCCGCCGCAAGGTTCGCACCGACCGCCCCCTCTCGCCGATCGAACGCGACTACCGCGCGGCGATGGCCCGCGAGCCGGAGAGTCCGTCGGATTGCATCGATGCCCTCGAAGCGCTCCTCGCGCTCCACCCGAAGCCCCAGGTCTCCCGCCCCGCCCCGGGCCCCGAGGGGGATCATCCCGAGGACGACGCCAGCCTGTGGATCGACCTCGTCCACCGCCAGCTCGCGCGGCTCACGCCGCTGGCGATCGATGAGCGGCAGGAGGACGAGGACCGGATCCGCTTGGTCCTGACACAGTCCGAGGCGCTCCTGGCCGCGGCTCTCGCCGACCGCGCCGACCGCGACACGGCGCTGGCCGAGCGCCGCCGGCTCCTCGCGAGCGTCGTCGAGACCTACGCCAGCCGCCCCCACGCCAAGGTTCTCGTCGACGAGGTTTTGGCACTCCTCGCCGCTCCTGACGGCGCCATAATTCCCTCCAGAGACCCCGGAGCCGATCCCCGATGACCGCGTCCCCCTCCCGCCCCCACAGCCACGCGGCCTTCGCCCGGGCACGGGCCCTCATTCCCGGCGGGGTCAATTCCCCGGCCAGGGCCTTCGGCGGAGTCGGTGGCGAGCCGATCTTCTTCGAGCGCGCCGAAGGCCAGTGGCTCACCGACATCGACGGGTTGCAGTATCTCGACTACATCGGCTCCTGGGGCCCGATGATCCTCGGCCACCGTCATCCCCGCGTCGTCGCGGCGATCGAGCGGGCCCTCTCCCGGGGCACCAGCTACGGCGCGCCGACCGAGGGGGAGAGCCACTTGGCGGAGCTGATCATCGCGGCGGTGCCGTCGATCGAGAAGGTGCGGATGGTGAGCTCCGGCACCGAGGCGACGATGAGCGCCGTGCGCCTCTCACGCGGATTCACCGGCCGCCACGGCATCGTCAAGTTCGCTGGGAATTACCATGGCCACGTCGATGCGCTGCTCGTCGCCACCGGGTCGTCGGCCGCCACCCTCGGCGTTCCCGATTCCCCCGGCGTCACCCCCGGCGCGACGCGCGACACCATCCTCCTCGACTACAACGCCACCGCACACCTCGAGGCCCTGTTCGCGGCCCGCGGTGACGAGATCGCGGCCGTCATTCTCGAGCCGGTCGTCGGCAACATGGGGCTCGTCGTCCCGTCGCGCGATTTCCTCGCCGCGGCCCGGCGGCTGACGGAAAAGCACGGGGCGCTGTTGGTATTCGACGAGGTGATGACTGGGTTTCGCTTGGCGTACGGCGGGGCGCAAGAGATCCTCGGGATCACCCCCGATCTGACGACGCTGGGGAAGATCGTCGGCGGTGGGCTTCCGCTGGGGGCCTACGGCGGCCGGCGCGAGATCATGGACAACGTTCTTCCCGCCGGGAAGGTGTTCCAGGCCGGGACACTCTCCGGCAATCCCCTCGCCGTGGCGGCCGGGACGGCGACCCTCGAGGAACTGCGCGACCATTCCCCCTATCCGCTCCTCGAACGCCACGGCGCGCGGCTCGAATCGGGCTTCCGCGCGGCTGCCACCGCGGCTGGGGTGCCGGTGTCGGTCGCGCGCCGCGGCAGCATGATGACGATCTTCTTCCAGCAAGGGGAGGGCTGGCCGGTCGTCGACTGGCCGACGGCTTGCAGAAGCGACACAAAGGCCTACGGCCGCTTCTTCTGGGGAATGATCGACCGCGGCATCTATCTCCCCTGCAGCCAGTACGAAGCGCTCTTCATCTCCGCGGCCCACACCGATGCCGACATCGACTTGACCGTGGCGGCCGCCCACGCGGCACTCGCCGGGATGTGACCGGCCGCGTGGCCGGTGGGCGGTCACTCGGGCCGCAGATGGAAGTCGACGACCAGCGGGAGGTGATCGGAGGCGACGCGGGTGAGGCTCGTGCGGACGATCCGCGCCTGCCGGACCAGCAGCGGCCCGCGGACGAAAGCCTTGTCGAGGGCCCCGAGGGGGAGCCAGGCGGGGAAGGAACGGAATTGCGACACCGGGCTGGTCACGTGCTGGAAGCCCGCCCCGGCAAGAGGGCCGGCATGGAGCGTGTTCCGCCAGTCGTTGAAGTCGCCGACGATCACCGTGGGGTGCGCCGCGGCCGAGCGGAAGAGCATGTGCCCCAGCAGACGCTCCACCTGCCAATGCCGCTCGCGCTCCGCCAGCCCCAAATGGGTGTGGACGACGTGAACGGTTCCTTCCGGCGAATCGACGAGGAGGAGCTGCGCCCCACGCGGTTTGCGCGTCCCGTGGCAAAGGGAGATCCGATGCCGGCTCGTGATCGGAAAGCGCGAGAGGACGAGGTTGCCGTAGGTGCCCCCGCCGACATGAACGGTGGCCTGGAAGACCGAATGACAGCGGAACCACCGCGCCAGCAACCGCGGCTGGTCGTCATGACGGCTGCGGCCAACGAGCCGGTCGACCTCCTGGAGGCAGATGATGTCGGGGTTTTC
>SIAG01000304.1 GCA_009691925.1 Planctomycetaceae bacterium | reverse complement strand
GGGACGCGCAGGGGACGTTGAGCGGCGTCCTCGAGAGCCGGCTCCCGTTCGCGCTTCAGGAGTGTTCCCTGTTTCATGCCGGTTGGACCTACGACGTCGGTGCGTTTGACCCCGGCACGCGGTTCGATCCGGAGTCGGGCAAGGGCCCGCGGACGCTCGCCTCCTTCCTGACTCGCAGCGCCACCGTCTACGACCGCACGCAGACTCAAGCGTGGCGCGTCGACGATACCGATGTCGAGCGGATCCTCGAGGTGGCCGGATTTCACACCGCGGCTGGGGGGGCGTCGTACACGTCCCTCAAGGCCGGCCGATTGGGGCGGATCGATCTCTCACCGCTCCTCCCCATCGATCGGGCGATCCTCGTCGGCCGTGGTCCGGCGGGAACGGCCTGGTCGTGCGGGGCAGGGAGGGGCGACCCGGGGCCCGCCCCGCCGGTCGACGATTCCCCGGCCGAGGCCACGTGGCGGATCGTCATTCCCTTGGACAAGTTCTCCGTCGAGAAACGCAGCCCATGATCGAGACTATCGACCTGACGAAGAAGTACGGCGATTTCTCCGCTCTGGAGTCGCTCGATCTCAAGCTCGAGCAGGGGGACCTGTTCGGCTTCATCGGCCCCAACGGTGCCGGCAAGACGACGACCATCAGGATCCTCGCCACGCTTCTCTCGCCGACCTGGGGCGAGGCCTACGTCTGTGGCCATTCGATCTACACCCACCCCAGGGAGATCCGCCGCGCGATCGGTTACATGCCCGACATCTTCGGGGTGTACGACGACATGCGTGTCATCGAGTATCTGGAGTTCTTCGCCGCTGCCTACCGGATTGCCGGGCCGGAGCGTCGCCGTGTCGCCGAGCGTTCGCTGGAGATGGTCGATCTGACGGTCAAGCGCGACGAGCTCGTGACCAGCCTGTCACGCGGAATGACGCAGCGCCTGGGGCTGGGCCGCGTCCTCCTCCACGACCCGCAGGTCCTCCTCCTTGACGAACCGGCCAGCGGGCTCGACCCCCGGGCCCGGATCGAGATGCGCGGCCTGCTCAAGCGGCTCCAGGGGCTCGGCAAGACGATCCTTGTCAGCAGCCACATCCTTCCGGAGCTCGCCGACATCTGCAATCGGGTCGGGATCATCGAGTACGGGCGGCTGCTGGCCTGCGGCGACGTCGGCGACCTCCTCGCTCAGGTCCGCGGCCGCCCTGTCATCCGGATCCGCGTCGCCGGTCCGCCTGAACCGGCCGCAAAGGTGGTCGAGAAGAGCCCCGAAGCGGACAAGGTCGCCGTCCGTGACGGCGAGGTGCTCGTGACGCTTGCCGCCGGCTGCGATGACCCGTCGCCGCTGGCGGCCCGGCTCGTCGCCGAGGGATTCCGGCTCCAGTCGATGCGGGAGTCGGAGGTGAATCTGGAAACGGCCTTCCTCGAGATCACACGCGGGTCGCTCGGCCGGCCGGCCGTGGAGGGCGACCGGGCTGCCGACCCGGCCCCGTGATCACTGTCTGGGGAGCGTGGGACGGAGGGATGGCGCAGGAAGGACGGGGGGAGATTGGTAGACTCATACGCGGCGTTCATCGACGCAGGTTGCCAGGAATCAGGCACGTCATCCAAAAGGCTGTAAGGGAGGGGCGGAGATGGATCGCAAGGGAGTCGGTCGGTCAGGGTGGCGCGGGATCGGAGGGCAGGGGAGGGGGGCCGTCGCGGCTGTCGCCGTGACGCTTGCCGCCCTCGTGTCTCCCCCTCACGCCGCCGCCCAGCCGGGAGCGCCGGCGGCAAAGCGCCCCGCCGCTCAGCCGCTAGCGCCGCCGGGTGAGGCTCCCCTCGACACGCCGGAGGGGACGCTCGGCTATGCCCTCGGCCTCCGCATCGGCAGTCAGATCGCCGCCGACTTCCGGGCCCAGAAGGCCCCGTTTGACTTTTCCGCGCTGGCGCAGGGGCTCTCCGATGCCGTTCGTGGCACCCCGCCGCGGCTTCCTGAGGAGCAACTCACCGCCGCGCTCCAGGCGTTCGAGGCCCGAATGCAGCAGGAGCGGGAGAGCTTCCGCCAGCAGATGGTGGAGAAGGGGAAAGCGAACCGGGCGAAGGCCGCGCAGTTTCTCGCCGCCAACAAGGGTAAGAAGGGGATCGTGTCGCTTCCCAGCGGGTTGCAGTACGAGGTGCTCCAGGCCGGGGACGGGCCAAAGCCGAAGCCGACCGACGTCGTCTCGACCCACTACCGCGGCACGCACCTCGACGGGAAGCAATTCGATGCCAGCGATCCGGCGCAGGGGCCGTTGCGGTTCCCGGTCCAGCAGGTGATCCCCGGGTGGCAGGAAGCGCTCGCGCTGATGCCGGTGGGTTCGAAATGGCGGCTGTGGGTGCCACCCGACCTGGGCTATGGCGACGAAGGCTCGCCCCCCGTGATCGAGCCGGGGGAGGTCCTCGTCTTCGAGATGGAATTGCTCGAGATCGAAGCGGCGAAGTGACGGCGGCGAAGCGGGGCTGACCAAGACCAGAGGGCGGCCATGAAGTGGGCGTGGGCGTGGGGAAGTTTTGCGGCGGCGGTGATGCTGGCATCGGCCACGGTGCCCGCCGCGCCCCCTGACGCCACCGCCGAACGGATGAGAAGCCTGCGGGAGCGGATGGCGCTGGAGGACATTGCCGCCGGCGGGGTCACCGATCCCCGTGTCCTCGAGAGCATGCGGACGACCCCGCGGCATGAGTTCGTCCCCCCGCCGCAGCGCCACCTCGCCTACGTCGACATGGCGCTGCCGATCGGCGAGAAGCAGACGATCTCCGGGCCGTTCGTCGTTGCCTACATGACCGAGCGGCTCGAGCCACGGCCCACCGATCGGGTTCTCGAGATCGGCACCGGCAGCGGCTACCAGGCGGCGGTGCTCTCGCCCCTGGTGAAGACGGTCTATTCGATCGAGATCAACAAGCCGCTCGGCGAGAAGGCCGCGCGGATCCTCGCCCGGCTCGGCTACAAGAACGTGATCACAAAGATCGGCGACGGCTTCCAGGGATGGCCGGAGCATGCCCCGTTCGACAAGATCATCGTCACGTGTTCTCCCGAGGAGATCCCCCAACCGCTCGTGGAGCAGTTGACCGAAGGCGGGCGGATGGTGATCCCGGTCGGCGAGCGCTACGACCAGATGCTCGTCCTCCTCACAAAACGGGACGGGGAGATGGTGCGCGAGTCGCTCGTGCCGAGTCTGTTCGTCCCGATGACCGGCGCGGCGGAGGAGGCGAGGGTCGTGCAGCCCGACGGCACTCGACCGGCGATCGGCAACGGCGGCTTCGAGGATCTCCTGCCCGGGGTGGAGGTGCCGATGTCGTGGTATTACGGACGGCAAATGGAGCTTGTCGAGGCGCCCGACGCCCCGGAGGGGACACGCTTCCTGCGCCTTGAGAATGCCGAGAAGGGGAGGCCCGCCCAACTCTTTCAGGGGTTTGCGGTCGATGGTCGTGCGATCGGCCGGCTGGCGGTTTCACTCGAGGTCCGTGGCGAAACGCTCCGCGAGGGATATTCGCCGGAGGAACTGCCGGCCCTCGGCGTCCAATTCTTTGACGAACGGCGGAGCCGGTCGTCGCGGGCGCTGCTTCCGGTGGGGAAGGGGACATTTCCCTGGAGGCACCTGCAGGGGACCCTGACGGTGCCCGTCTGGGCGCGGGAGGCGATCGTCCTGGTGGGGATGCTCGGGGGAACCGGCAGGCTCGAGGCGGATGACGTCCGCATCGAGGGGATCGCCCGCTGACGGTGGCAAGGTGCCGGCTTCGGTCCGGGGCATGGCTCTCCCCGGTGGCGCTGGTCTGGCAGCCAGGGAGGCTTCCCCTCGCGGACTTGCTCGGGATTGGTGGGCTAACCCTCCCGATCGGTTAAGTCGGGGGGATGAGGGAAACCGGGGGGGTGGCTTCCGTGCACCGCCCTTCTTATCCGTCACAACCCACCCATCTTTCATGGGTCTAGTCGTCAAACACGACCCTGTTTGCCTAAACTGCTTGCTTTGCCCGATCGGCAAATTATCTTTGGCTTATGCGGTCGGTACGGCACCCGGTCAGCGGGTTCCGGGCGCGGGGCGGTCCCTTCCAGTTCACTTTGCTTCACCTCCACCATTCACCATCCACCCATTCACCGGAGAGAGATCCCGATGTCGGTCCTTCGTCACAGCGGCAAGTTTGCCGGAATTGTCACCTTCCTCGCAGTCGTCGCGACCGCCTGCGATGTGCATGCCGGTTGGCACCAACGCTATAGCGCTTCCAACGGCTCGTCCGGCGGGAGCTCGGGTGGTTCGTCGGGTGGGAGCTCGGGCGGTTCCTACGGCGGTGGCTCGTCTGGTGGCTCCTACGGGGGTTCGTCGGGCGGCTACGGTGCCGGAGGTTCGTCCGGTGGCTCCTACGGCTCCTACGGCTCCTACGGCGGTTCGTCGGGTGGGTCGCAGGGCGGCCTCTTCGCCCACCACGCCCAGAAGAAGGCGATGCGGGCCTACCGCCGCCAAGGCAGCTCGGGCGGTTCTACCGGTGGCAGCTCGGGCGGGAGCTCGGGCGGTTCTTACGGCGGGAGCTCGGGCGGTTCGTCGGGGGGCAGCTCGGGCGGTTCCTACGGCGGTGGCTCGTACGGCGGCTATTCCTCGCCGGCCTACTCCAGCGGCAGCGAGCACTCGACCGGCTATCCGGTCGAGAGCAACCGGGTGATGGGTGAGTCGTACTCCACCCCGGTCTATGGCACTCCGTCGTACGACGGTGGCGAGATCATCGGCACGCCGGGTGCTGCGGTCGAGACGGTGCCCGCCGACGGCGCGATGCTCGTTGTCAACCTCCCGGCCGATGCCCAGGTGTTCGTCAACGGGGCCAAGACCTCGGCGACCGGCTCGCAGCGTCGGTTCGTCTCCCGAGGCCTCGAGGCCGGCAAGGATTACGAATTCGTCGTGAAGATGGTCGTCGACCGTGACGGCACTCCGCGTGAGCAGACCAAGTCGGTCACGCTGACGGCGGGCGCCCGTTCGAACGTCATCTTCGACACGGCCGTCCACACGCCGAAGACCAGCCTCACCCTCCGCGTGCCCGCCGACGCCAAGGTTTGGCTCGCCGGCAACGAGACGTCGTCGAGCGGGGCTGTCCGCCTCTTCGAGACGACGACCCTCAAGGACGGCCAGTCGTGGAAGAACTACGAGATCAAGGTTGCCACCGTCGTCGACGGCAAGGAACAGGTGGTCTC
>SIAG01000303.1 GCA_009691925.1 Planctomycetaceae bacterium | reverse complement strand
GGATCGATGCCTGTTTTGCCGGCTTCGATGGGCAGGCAACGATCCAGTGGCCCGAAAGCGGCGTGACGCTGACATACGCCTGCTCGCCGAACGTTACCCATCTGGTCTGCTTCGGACCGGAAGACCGGCCGGTGCTGGCCATCGAACCGGCGGCGAATGCCAACGACGGCGTCAATCGCCTCGCGGCCGGCGAGGTCGACAGCGGCGTGATCCCGCTGGCGGCCGGTGGCGTTCTCGAAGCGTCGTTCACGATCAGCGCCCAAGTCCGCTGACCATTCCCCCGGCCGGCGGTGAGCTCAGCGCCCCAGGAGCTTGTCGAGCCGTCGTTTCATCGCCGCCACCCGGTCCGGTTCGGAATCGAAGCGGTTGTGACGCTGGCCGGGATCAGTCCGCAGGTCGTAGAGCTCGCCGGGGTGGACGGGGGTCGGGATCCCCTCGGCCGCGAGATACCATGGCGGAATCTCCGAAATCCCTCCGGAGGGCGCGTCGATGAGAATCCAGTCGTCTTGCCGCAGGGCGTAGCCGTCGGCGTGGGTGTTGTGGATGATTTCGCGGCGCGCTGACGGGGCCTTCCCTTCGAAGCAGGCGAGCTGATCGAGGCTGTCTTCGGCCGAGCCTGCCGGGCCCGCCGAGCCCGCCGGGATCGCCGCCCCGACCGCCGCGGCGATCGTGGCGTAGAGATCGACCTGGCTGACGAGGCCGTCGGCAACCCTTGCTGCGGGTACGTGCCCCGGCCAGCGGACGATCATCGGCACCCGATGGCCCCCTTCCCAGAGATCGCGTTTCAGCCCCCGTAACATCCCCATGCTGCGGTGGCCGAAAGCGCGGGTGCGCTCGTAGGCGTAGCGCTCCGGGCCGTTGTCGGACGTGAAAATAACGAGCGTGTTGTCCGCGAATCCCTCACGCTCGAGGGCGTCGAGCACTCGGCCGACGGTGTCGTCGGTCTGGGCCACGAAGTCGCCGTAGGGGCCGGCGGCCGAGCGGCCGGTGAAGGCCGCCGTCGGCAGGATCGGCGCGTGCGGCGACGTGAAGGGGAAGTAGAGGAAGAAGGGGCTGTCGGGGGTCTGCTGCTCGATCCAGGCCACGGCCCGGTCAGTGAGCGTCGGCATGACGGCGTGGAAGTCCCAGCCATGAACCATGGGGCCGGGGCGGCATTCCCATTTCCCTTCTGGGGGCTCTCCTGTCGTCACCAATTGAAGAGTCGGCGCGACCGGGATCCGGTCATCTTCGAACCAGGCGTAGGGGGGGAAATTGGGAACATCGTCGCCGAAGTAACGGTCGAAGCCATGGGCGAGCGGGCCCCCCGGGATCTTCCGCCGCCAGTCGAAATCGGCGGCGGCGTAGATTTTATTTTTTCCCTCAATCCGCGGCTCGGCACCGGCCCGGCGGATCGCCTCCCAGTCCCAGCCGAGATGCCACTTCCCGAAGGCTGCGGTGGCATAGCCACGGCCGCGGAGAAGCTCGGCGAGCGTCGTCCGTTCGGCGTCGAGGATCGGCTGATCGAACGATTGCACGATCCCGTGAAACTTCCGCCAGTGATAGCGGCCGTGAAGGAGGGCGTAGCGGCTCGGCGTGCAGACCCCCGACGAGCTGTGGGCGTCGGTGAACCGGGTCCCCGCGCTTGCCAAGCGATCGAGGTGCGGGGTGGGGATTTTTGAATCGGGGTTGTTGGCCCCGAGATCGCCGTAGCCCATGTCATCGGCGTAGAGGATGACGACGTTGGGGGGCTGCACAGCAGGCTCAGCGGCGGATCCGACCACGGCCCGGACGACGAGCATCGCCCCGAGCAAACGCACCCAGGCATCGACACGGGGCGCGGCGGCAGCGGCGCCAAGGAGATCGATCATCGCAACGGCTCCTTCTCGGCAGAGGGCTCGATCGGGACGGCGTGGAAGGAGAGGGCGGCGATCCCGTTGGTGCCCCGGAGAACGCGCTGCGGCTGCCACTGCCGATCGACAAGATAGGTGATCGTCGTGGCGTCGCAGCCCGGGGCAACGGCGAGCCGGAGCGTCGAGCCGGCGGCGCGGCCGGAGCGGATCCCCCCCGGCTCACCATCGAGACGCAGCTCCGACACCGTCCCATCGTCCCACACGATCGGCTGGCCGAACTCGAGGACGATCTCGGTTCGGCGCGCGTCGGCGTAGCGGGCCGAGAGGAGATCAGGCGCTGTCACCGGCTCCGCGAACGTGGTGCCGTAGCAGGCCTGGTCGACCAGCGGCGCCATCAGCCGAGCCATTTCGGCGTAGCCCGCTGCCGGGTAATGACAGCCCCCTTCGGGGCGGATGCCGAGGGTCGACATCACCGACATCCGCGCGAAGTCGCGAGGGAGGGTGCGCTGAATGTCGCGGAGCCGGTCGCTCTCCGGCGTGCCCCCCTGGCTGCAGGCGTTGGGCCAGATCTGGAAGAGGAAGATGTGGCCGAGGTTCGGCATGTCGCGCTGCCAGTGCGCGGCCAGCGCATGGAAGTTGGCTCGGTAGGTCTCGCTCCCGTAGCCACCATCGGGCCCGTCGGCCCCCTGATCGGCCTCTCCTTGGTGCCAGAGCACCCCCCGGATGCCATGGGTGAGCCGAGCGGCCCGCACGCGGGCGAGGAGCCGGCCGTAGATCGTCGCCTGGTTTGTGCGCTCGGCGGGGTCGGGGAGGTGCTGATCGATCCGCGTGCCGCCGACGGCGCCATTGAGGATGCAGACCGGAATCTGGTGGGTGTCGACAAGATGCCGGGCGAGGTCGATCCCCCAGTATCCGATCTGGTGCTTTCCCCCCTCGCGCCGCACGGCGTCTCCCCACCCCGGTTCGCGGCTCCCCTCCATGGCGCCGAAGCTGCGGATCCAGCTGCGTTCGCGGGGCTGCGGGCCGTCATCGACTCGGTCCGCCCCCCAGTCGCTCGCCACCGTGTTCGACTGGCCGTCCATCAGATAGGCGTCGCCACAGAGGAGATCATCGGCGGTGTGGAGGATCGTCTTCGTGCCCTCACGCACCACCCCGAACTCGACCCGGTAGCGGACAAGCCCCGGCGCCAGCGGGATAGCGAAGGCGTAGCGGCCCTCCGCATCGGGCTCGAGCGACGTTGAGTCGGCAAGCTCCCCGTCGGCGAAGAGCTCGAGGAACACGCTCTCGGCCGGGGCGTCGAGCCGGCCGCGGAGGTGGAGCGTGCCGACGTTGCGGTCATTGCGGGCAAAGAACTGCCGGTCGACCGGCTTTTCATCGTCGCCGAGCTCGTCCACGGGGCCTTCGACCCAGGCGTCGCTGGCCGGTTCGGTGACGGCGATCTCCGTTTTGGCCTCGACGGCCGAGCCGCCATTGTCGATCCGCACTGTCACGGTGAGCCGGCCGCTGTTTTGGCTCCGCTGGAGAACGAGGCCCGCGGGCGTCTCCTCCTTGATCACTGCCATCCCGTCGGTCTGCCAGCGGACATTCAGCCCGCCGGCCTCCTTCGCCTCGAGCGCGGCGAGGTTCGAGATCCGCGGCACGACCTCGATCCGCTCCCGGCCGTCCCACGTCGCCGGGGCCTCGAGCGTGAAGACCGGGTCGGGGATCGTCTCGCGGATCTCGATCGGGAGATCGATCGTCTTGGTGTTGTTCGGAAAGACGGCGCAAAACCGGAGCGTGGCCTGCTCGTTCCCTGTCACCCGCCCGGCGTCGACGTCGCAGTGAAACGTGTCGGTGGCGACGACCGTTTCCTCGCCACCGCGGGCGAGGATCCAAGAAACTTTTTGCGCCCCGCCGGCCCGGGCGGCGAACGTGGCAGTCTCCCCTTCGGCGATCTTGAGGGCTTTGGGGGAGACGGCAAAGTCAAGGCCCGGTTGGACAAGATGGCCGACGAGCGACTGGAGTGGCTTTTGGTTTTCGTACTCGAGCTTCGCCCAGGCGGCGGAGCGAGCGACATTCGACACCCGCACTTCGTCGACGTCGCCGGCGAAGTCGTACTGGTCGTACCAGCCGCCGATCCACATCCGCGCTGGGGTCGCGATCTTCAAAGGGGCCGAGTCGGTCCGCATCGTGCCGTCGAGGACACCGTTGACGTAGAGGAGCGACTCCCCCTTGGTGTAGGTGTGAACGACATGCACCCACGCAGACTTCGCCAGCCGCGTCTCCCCGGCGACGTCGGCGCCGGAGAAATAACATTCCATCCGGGCGTGGGGGGGGCTGCGGAAGTTCATGATCACCTTCCCCTGCGCTGCCTCGTTGCCCCAGCCGAAGACCCGGCCATTAGAGACCTCCGAGCGGAACCAGGCCTGCGTGGTGTGATCGGCCGATCCCGCCGGGAGGGTGGTGATCGCGTCGCCGCAAAACACCCCCTTGCCGCCGGGGAAATGGCGGGCTGATCCGACGATTCCCTCCGCAGCTTCCGTGCCGGTGTCGCGAGATTCGAGCGATCCGGTCGCATCGCCGACCGGATCATCCATGTGAAAGACGGCGATATGGCCATTGGCAGCGCTAAAGACGGCGGCCCCGTCGGAGCACGCGGGCGCCGCGGGATTCCCCCAGTGAAGCGTGAGTCGCTGCCGGGCCTGGCCGCGGATCTCCGGCACGCGCACCCAGACGATGGCCCTGCCGGCATCCCGATCCCAGGCCTCGATCTCGTGGGAAAGCAGTTGACCGGAGTCCGACGTGATGCGGAGGTCTTCACCGCGCGGCAGGACTTCCGCCAAGGGGAAAAACTCGTTGTCGAGCCGAATGGCGACGGGAAAGTCATGAAGCGTCGCCTCGACCGGCAGGTTGGCCCCCTCGGGGCCCGTCAGGAGCCAGAGGTCGCCGGAGTGGCGCCAGTCGCTCAGAGGCCGACCGACGGCAGCGTCGATCGGCTCGTCGGCCGCTCCGGGAAGCCCATTGAAAAGCACCACTGCCGACAGCAGCAGCGTGACGATCCGAGCGAAAGAACGGTGCATACCACGAGACCTCCGGATGAAAAAACGGATCCCCCTTGGGCTCGGTCTTCGTTTGACCGAAGCACCAAGTCACTGACTCACCCCAAGAATGGACATTATACGGGAGCTGTGTTCCGCCGTCACTCTCCCCAAGGCTCGTCACAGGCGCACGATCCATCGTCGTCAGAACCGAGCATCAGGGGAGGATAGCCGCGCCGCCCACCGCACAAGGGGGAGAATCGTTGTGATGGCGTCGGCCGGCTCACGCCGGTGAACGTGGTCGTGCGTCCAAACAGCTGACTTTTCATCCCAAGCAT
>SIAG01000302.1 GCA_009691925.1 Planctomycetaceae bacterium | reverse complement strand
CTCCCTGTCCCGGGGATGACGCGGATTGTGCGGCCCCGCGGCGGCACGTTTTTGTTGACTTGGGGCACCGCAGGGATGCCGGCGACGCGCCGCGGGGAATCAGCCTGGCGCCCGACGGGCGCTTAAGAGGCCCAGGTCCGGCCACTTGCCAACTCGACGCGCGGTCCGAACTTTCCGGTCAGTCCGCCAATGACGTCCCAACGATCGTGCCGGCGGACTTCGATGTCCCCCTGAAGGTTGACGCGCACCAAACAGGTGTCGGTCAGGCCGGCGCGGCGGAGAGCCTCCGGCGACACCTCATCCGGCTCGAGGAGGCTCATCAGCGCGCGGCCGTTGATCTCGATGTACTTCGCCAGCATGGTGACTCTCCCGGGTGCGGATCGGCTCGGACGGCTGAGCGGCTACGATGATCCTCGTCATGCCGGTTCAGCCGCCGAACCGGGCATGGAACTCGGTCTCTAGGCGGATCAGGCCGGCAGGCGGAATCTCCTCGGCGCGGGCATCGGGACCGAGGCCGAGGGTCGTGAACAGCCCTTCGACCGCTTCCCGAACGCCCGATTCCCGCTTCCCGCCGGCGATCCGCACAAGGACTCCGCGGAGCAGTTTGCGCCGATGGCAGAAGAGATCGCGGATGAAGCGGTGGAACCGTCCGGGATCGGGAATCGCCTCTCGGCGCTGGGCATCGACGACGATCCGCACGATCGCGGAGTCGACTTTCGGACGCGGCCAGAAGACGGTCGGCGGAAGGCAGCGGACGATCTCCGCGTCGGCCTGGGCGCCGATCCAGACCGACAGCGCGTTGTAGCTGGAGTCGCCGGCATGGGCTGACATCCGCTCCGCCATCTCGCGCTGCACCGTGACGGTGGCCGACGCGAACGGCCGGCTAAGGGCGAGCAGATTCGAGATCACCGGCGTGGCAACGCAAAAGGGGAGATTGGCGACCAGCCGCAGGGCCCCTCCCGGCGAGGCCGCCAGCGCCGTATCGACGGCCGCCAGGAGCGCCGGGGCCATGGTGTGCTTGGAGGCGAGCGCGTCCCCCTCCACGAGTTCGACGTTGTCGGCTTCGATGAGGCGGTCGCGGGACAATTGGGCGAGCCGGGGATCGATCTCGGCGGTGACCACGCGGCCCGCCACCGCCGCCAGGCGTTCGGTGAGCACGCCGGTGCCGCTCCCCACCTCGAGGACGACATCCGCCGGGCCGATCCCCGCCTCACGGACGATGAGATCGACGAGATTCAGGTCGATGAGGAAGTTTTGACCGCGCGAGGCGTCGATTCCGAACCCGACCTGCTCGAAGAGCCGCTTCAGATACGCCGTCGTCTGGCGGGCCGCCCTGGGGAGGGGGGCCTCACCTTCCGCGGCAGGCTGTCGCAACGGCGCTCGCTCGACGGCATCGCCTCTCTCCCGGCCCGGCGGGCGGGGGGGCCGTCGCGCTGCAGTTCCCTTGGCACCCAGCCGTGGCTGGCCGGGAGGGAGTCCTGCCGCCGGCCGCCCTGGCTTGGCCCGCGCCCGGCCACCGCCGGCCGCCTGCTGCCTCCCCTTCGGGATTCCCTTGCCGGGCCCGCCGCGAGCCCCGTCACGTGAGCTCATGGGGCCCCTTCCAGCCAGCGGGCGACATACTTGGCTATCAGGTCGGTCTCGAGATTGACGCTCCCGCCGACGGGAAGCGCCCCGAGGGTGGTGACCGCGAGCGTATGGGGGATGAGGGCGACGCTGAACCAGTCCGCCTGGACGTCGACGAGGGTCAGGCTGATTCCATCGATCGCCACCGAACCCTTGGAGGCCATCTGCCGCAGCAGCGGCGCTGGCGCCGAGAACCGGCAAGTCACCCAGTCGCCCGATTCGTCGCGGGAGAGGAGGCGACCGAGCCCGTCGACATGCCCGGTAACGAGGTGGCCGCCGAGCCGGTCCGAAAGGCGCAGGGAGCGCTCCAGGTTCACCCCCGCCCCCGGAGCGAGGCCCCCGAGCGTGGTCCGGGCGAGGGTCTCCGGCCCGAGTTGGAACGACAGCCGGGGCCCATCGACGGCCACCACCGACAGGCAGCAACCGCTCACGCAGACGCTCGCCCCCAAAGGTGCGGTCAGAGGTGCGGTCAGAGGTGCGTCGGCGGCCACATCCCCCGCCACGACGATCAGGCGCACCCCGGGCGGCTCAGCGCACACGTCGCCTACCCGCCCGATCGTTTCCACGAGTCCTGTGAACATGGTAGCGATGATAGCAGGCGGCGGGGACCCCGGGCCGAATCGGGCGGGAAAGACGGGGTCTGCATCCGGCGAACACCCGCCCAGGAGTCGGCCTTGCGTGCGGGGCCGCAGCGGGCACAATTGCCAATTTCCGCCCCGGTCCGTTCCCCCCGATTCTCCCCCCCGATCAAGAAGGATTTCCATGTCAACGATTGTCGACGTCCACGCCCGCCAGATCCTCGACAGCCGCGGCAACCCCACCCTCGAGGTCGATGTCGCGCTGGCCGACGGAGCCTTCGGGCGGGCCGCCGTGCCGTCGGGGGCGAGCACCGGTGCCCACGAGGCCTGGGAGAAGCGCGACGGCGACAAGGCGGTCTATCTCGGCAGGGGCGTGCTCGAAGCGGTCGAGAACGTCAACGCGCAGATCGCTGACGAGCTGGAGGGCTGCGACGCCCTCGATCAGGCTGGGATCGACGAGCGGATGCTCGAGCTCGACGGCACGCCGAACAAAAAGAACCTTGGCGCCAACGCGATCCTCGGGGTGTCGATGGCCGTCGCCCACGCCGCCGCGGAGCACTGCGGGATCCCCCTCTACCGCTACCTCGGCGGGGCCAGCGCCCGGATCCTGCCGGCACCGATGATGAACATCATCAACGGCGGCGCGCATGCTGACAATCCGCTCGACGTTCAGGAGTTCATGGTTATGCCCCTGGGCTTCGACACGTTCGACGACGCGCTCCGCGCCGGCGTCGAGACGTTCCACGCCCTCAAGAAAGTGCTCAAGGACAAGAAGCTCTCGACGGCCGTCGGTGACGAAGGCGGCTTTGCCCCCCACATCGGCACCTGTGCCGAGGCCCTCGAGGTGATCCTCGCGGCGATCACGGCAGCCGGCTACGAGCCGGGCAAGGAGATCGGGATCGCCCTCGACGTCGCTGCCACCGAGCTCTTCGACGCCAAAAAGGGCACCTACACGATCGAAGGGAAGACGCTCGACTCAGCCGGCATGGTCGACTTCTTCGCCAGCCTCGCCGGCCGCTATCCGATCATGTCGATCGAAGATGGCTGCTCGGAGGACGACTGGAAGGGCTGGAAGCTGATCAGCGAGAAGCTCGGATCGAAGGTGCAACTGGTGGGCGACGACCTGTTCGTCACCAACTCCGAGCGGCTCGGCCGCGGCATCGCCGAGGGGATCGCCAACAGCATCCTCGTGAAGGTCAACCAGATCGGCACGCTCACCGAGACGATGGCCGCCGTGCAACTGGCCCACCGCGCCGGTTACACGTCGATCGCCAGCCACCGCAGCGGCGAGACGGAGGATGCCACGATCGCCGATCTCGCCGTTGGCCTCGGCACCGGTCAGATTAAGACCGGTTCGGCGTCGCGGAGCGATCGCGTGGCAAAGTACAACCAGCTGCTGCGGATCCAGGAAAGCCTCGGTGACGGTGCCGTTTACGCCGGCCCCGACGTCCGTGCCCGGTGGCCCGGGATCGCTTGATCGAAGTCTCTGGACGTCGACGCCGACGTCAAACCATCAGGTCGGCCGGGCAGCGGTGGAATCCACCCCGGTGCCCGGCGACCGAGAGAGAGCGTGGCCATGCCTTTCCCCCCGTTCCGCCTCACCGACTCTCCCTGGTTCTGGGGGCTGATGTTCGCGGTGATGGCGCTGGTTGGCATGGGCCTGATCGCGCCGAAGTACGACATCCGCCAGCGCCAGATCGAGGGTCGGTTTCTCGGCCGACAAAACGCGGCAATCGAGCGGTCGCGGCGCGCCGCCGGCCTCGATCCGGTCGATCTGGCGGAAACGGCCGAAGACCGTGACGTCGTCGCTCCGGGGCGGATCGTGCCGCTGTGGACACTCGCCACGCTCGCGGGGCTCGCCGCCACAGGGAGCGCCGTGATGCTCGCCCGCGAGCTCGGATGGCTCCGCCGAGCCTGACGGATTCGTGGAGCGGATTGGAGGATCGTCATGCTGCCACGAATCGTCTTCCACCATGTCAACAAGTGTGCCGGCACGACGCTGCTGAAATGTCTCGAAGGAACGACCACCCACGAGCGGGCCGCCCATGTCGAGGAACTCGTGGCGGGGCAGGGGGGCGATCCGAACGGCACGGATGCCCGCGCGGCGATCCTCCGCGCCGAGTTCCTCCACGATCCGTACGGTGTCCACGACTGGAAAGCGCTCTTGGGCAACACGCTCGACGTCTTCGTCCTCCGGGATCCGGTCGCCCGACTCCATTCCGAATGGCGGATGATCACCCGCTGGGATGACACCCTCGTCGCCAGCCGTGACGATCGTTACCGCCGCCTCCGCGCGGTCGCCCGCGCAGGCTTTGCTCCCTTCCTCGCGCTCCCCGGTACCGCGGTCTTCGGCAACGCCGTCGCCCACCACCTCGCCTTCGGCGGGCCGGTGCTCGCCGAACTCCAGGCCGCGTGCCGCGGCGCGGATCCAGCCTCAGCGCTTTTCGACCTCCTTGAGGCACGATTGGCAGCGATCGACGTCGTCGGCTTCGTCGAGGAGTTCGAGGACTTCCTCGCCGAACTCGTCGCCAGGCTGGGCTGCTCTCCGCCGCGTGGCTCGCTCCAGGTCCACAACAAGTTTGCCACTTCAGCCAGCCTCACCGCCGAAGAGCGGCGCCTCGCCGAATCGTGTACTGTCTTCGATCGGCGGCTGGTCGCCGGCGCCCGCGAGAGCGCCCCCTCCCGGCGCCGGGGTGATCGCCAGACGCTCGATGCGGAAGCCTGCCGGGGCTATCGGGCCCGGATCCTCGCCCCCCCGGCGGCGGTGCTCGTCGACATGGGGGAGGGATTCCTCGGGACAGGCTGGCACCCCTGCGAGATCAATGGCCGGAAGCGGGCCCGGTGGACCGGCCCCTGCTCGGTGGCGAGCCTCGACGTGCGGATCGACCGTAGCCGGGCACTGTACCTCCGGCTGCGCGTCGGCAATCATCTCCGCTCGGCGCAGGTGGACCGTCTGCGGATCGTGGTCGATGGCACTCCCTGTCG